>CAJONM010000174.1 GCA_905235885.1 uncultured Clostridia bacterium | reverse complement strand
GTATACCAGTTTGAGCAGTATGTCGACCAATCCGGCCCCAACCTCGCGTGTGTGGGCATCTTCATATTGTCTTTATCATAGAAGAAGCCGATCGGGTCCGTTTTAACTGTCGATTTATCCGCGTCGCGAACATCATCAAACACATCTCCGAGCCTGAAATCTCCGCCCAAAAGATAATAAAGCGCTCTGTGATGCCCTGCCATGGCAATTCGCGGCTCCTTGCACGCGTCGCCCCAGTGTATGACATTGTGGCGGCTGCCTAAGCCCTTTTTATCGCCTATGTGGTATATATCCACATCCGCCGCGTGGCGGCTCATCGCCTCCGCCATATTGAATATATCGCCTCTGCCTGATCGCAGGAACGCATACCACAGCCACAGCGTCGGAACAAGCTCTGTATTCTGCCATGCATATCCGCCCATGTCATAGCGCCAGCAATGCCTTATACGGTCATATGTGTGCATGACATCACCAAAATTAAACAAGCCGTACCAGTGCCGCTGCTCTACCTCACGCATATAAAATCCGACAGCCTTATCAAGCTCGCTCTCAAGCCATTCCTTCAGCGGCGTTGATCTGTCGGGCAGCGAAAATTCACCGAGCGCCCTTGTTTCAAGATAGTATTTCGGCTCGCACACGAGAACTGCCGGATTTGACGAGCGTGCCGCATCGATCATCAGATCCGAGCTTCTCATAGGAGTATTATATATAAATAACGATAACTCGTTTGTGGCTGCTATTCCGTAAGGATCTGATCCCACTCGCGGATAGCCTTCATACAGGGTCTGATCGTGACCTACGGTGTCATAGTGACGCAGATCGAGCGGCAGAGCGTCGTCGGGGTGTATCCATGCGGTGATCGTACCTTCGTCTGTGGAAAGTCCCTCCGTATGTATTGCCGACGGTGCCTTTTCATAGAAGTGCCTCATCCCTACCGCAACTCCGCCGGTCTCATCCCCTGTATACAAAAAGCCCTTGCCGCGCTTTCCGAAGCCGGCATCTATGTACGCGCATTCCTCATGCGCCGTGCGCTTGCGGACAGTAAAGCTGTCGGGCGTTATCTGCGTATACTTATAGCTGTCCCATATCGTGACATTTGAGAGCATATCCGCGCAAGGCTCGCCCGTAACGATACTGGTTATGTTTGATATATCCACATTCTCGGTACGCATCTGCGCCTCGTAATAACCCTTACTGATCTTCGGTCTCCACACATGGAGCGATTGCAGCGGCTCATGCATCATCCCGTAATCGCCGGCTATCTTAACGCGGCGGTTGAAGCAGCTTCCGCGCATTTTCCGCTTTATCTCTACAGCCAGTCCGCCTATGAAGTCCTTTGCCGCATCGCCGCTGTAGATAAATGTATGCTTAATATCTATCCTGTCGGTATTTTTATATATCATAAATCTGACGATGTACTGCAAAAACTCGCTGCCGTCATCAGCCTTATGCACGCCCTTTAGCCTTACCACCGTCCTAAGCGAGCCTGCGTCCTCTATCACGCATTCGCCAATGTCTCCGTAGCATGGTATATTTATCTGTGTTTCCTTGCCGTTGTCCCGTTCTTTAACTGTTTTTACGGCTTTTATACGAATTGTATATATATCGTTGCTTGCAATGACCGTTCCCGATTTATGAAATGTCAAAGAGAATACGCCGTTGTTTATGGTGATCGTGTTATCATCCTCTACGGTGTGCATTTGGGGCATCTGCTCATACCTGCCTCGTCTTACCGTTATGGGTGAGTCGTACAAAAGCGCCGTTACAGACGACCATTTTACACTGCCGTCATCCCAATATGCTATAGGCTTTGACTGCGCCGCGCGGCTGACGCCGCCCTGCATTATGACAAGCCTGTCGCGCGGCTGAAGGTCTCCGCGTTTATGTGGCACGCCGAATGTCGTTATACCGCCCTTTGCCCGTCCTTGCAGCCAATTCATTTTGATCGTATCCATTTTTGTCACCTCCGTGTTCTTTAATTATATAAAAAATAAAACCTGCTGTCAATAAAAACAGCAGGTTTTTGTGTATTATTTTCTACAGCGGTTGCATGAATTGTCAACGGACGGATCTACCTGACCCGGCTCAAGGAATTCACATTTAGCCGGCGGATAGAACTCCTCCATTGGGAATTCTATTCTGTCAAAGAGATCGCACGGGTTATCCTCTGCCGCGCCTACGCATTCTTTCTGCGGAACGCAATAGTCATAGCTCGGTATGAGCAGCTGAACGCGACGCTCAAGCTTTATGATCGAGAAAATACCCAGTGATACGAACGCGCGTTTCGCCTCGCCGCCTATCACAAGAGCGTCGTCAAACACTCTGCATACTGATTCCGGCACCGATGAAAGATCAAGCTCATCATCGCAGCAGCAGTTCTTCTGACGAACATCGGCGAGCTTTTCGCCAAGCACGATCGGCTCTACGACCTCAACCACAGCATAGGGCATATTAGTCTTTTTCCATTGCTGAGTGTCAAAGGCGTCCTGCTTATACTTTGACGAGAATATCTTTGCATTCCCCTCCGAGCCGAACAAAATGACCTTTTTGCTGAATGTCGCAAGACCCTCAACAGCGGTCGGTCTGCCGACGCCCGTAAATACATTAAGCGTTACCTTGAAGAAATATCTCAGGTCGATCGAGTAGAAGCCTCTGTTGAACGGCACTTCCTCAATGTCCGTATACACCCATATGATCTCGGCATTCGATGCCTTAACGCTTATCGCGCGATCGACTACCTCCTGTCCGCTTTGCGTCAAATATACCCGTATATCCTCCAGACAGTCTTTATCACAACACTGTGCATATTAGATATTAAGAAAGTTTTGGATTTTGCTCTTGCGCTTTCGCGCCGGTTGCGGTATAATACACGATGGTGATACATATGAAAAAGATTATATCCGCCGTATTGGCGATGATAATATTATCCGCGCCGGGCGCATATGCGGCCGCGCGGCAAAACTACATTTCGCGCGCGAGTATTTTTGACGGCATCGCGACAGAGGATATTATTACCCCCAATGACGCGACCATTATCTATCTGGGGTCGGGCGAGCTGAGCGCTTCAATAGGCGCGGTGAAAATGCCCTGCAATTCCACCGATGGGAAAATATCATACACTTCCGACGATTCGCATATAACCGTCGATCAGAACGGGATCGTCACATCTGACGGCACATACGCGTCCGCGACGATAACTATGACCGCCGGCAGCGTCTCAAAAGCATATCCCGTATATGCCATGCAAAAAATAGAGCGTTTTTCTCTGTCCGAGAGCCGATTGGATATGTATGCCGATAAACCTGTTGCGGCGGCACTGTCGGTGATATGCGAGCCTGAGCCGCTGCCGGACGGCGCGCTGATATGGTATTCGGGTGATGAAGGCATAGCGACCGTTACCGAAAACGGGCTTGTAATACCAAACGGCGTCGGCACTACGAGCGTGTATGCAAAAACGCCCGACGGCGAGAAAACGGCTAAATGCACCGTATATGTCGCGCTTTACGATGTGAAGGCAAAGGCGGTATTTATCACAAACGCCATAGATAAAATGAAGCTCGGCTCATCATATGAGCTGTCGGCATATATTTATCCCGATACGGTCAGCGACAAGGCTCTCAGATGGACAAGCTCGGACAGCACCGTAGTTGCCGTCGATGAAAACGGCACCGCATACGCGCGAGAAATGGGAACGGCGACAATTACGGCGCGATCGGCAAACGACAAAACTGACGCATTTGAATTAGCCGTCGTACCGGCGTCCGATCCGGACTTCAAATACACCGTCATATCAAGGTCTGTAACAGAGCGCATCGCCGAATTTTATACAAAGCCGGTATTTGTCGATTACGGCTATACGATCGCGGATATGACCGCATATCAGATGCAGTGCGCGCCCGTAAATTATGAGCAGAACAGAGCCGCGACAGACGCGGAGGTGCGCGCCGCGCTCACGCCGTCAAATAACGCGTCGGGCTATGGCAAATATCAGTTTATAGATCTGTCATCACCCAACGGAACGGACGCGGACACAATAAACCGCTACCTCCAAGGCAAAGGCGTCCTTGAGGGAAAGGGTCAGCAGTTCCTTGACGCGGCAAAGCAATTCAATTTAAGTGAACTGTATCTCGTCACTCACGCCTGCCTTGAATCGGGCGACGGATACTCTCGGCTTGCGCGAGGGGTAGAAGTAAACGGCACGACTGTATACAATGTGTTCGGTATCGGCGCATTTGATGAAAACGCTGTTTCCTACGGCTCTTCATATGCTTACCGCATGGGCTGGACATCGGTAGACGCGGCGATATACGGCGGTGCGAGATGGATAAGCGAAAACTATATAAATGATCCCGAACATCATCAGAACACGCTGTATAAAATGCGGTGGGATCCCGATATGCCCGGAAAGCATCAGTATGCAACTGATATAGCATGGGCAACGGCACAGGCGAAAACCTTAAAATCAATGTTTGACGCATTCCCCGACGCGGAGCTTCACTACGAGATACCGCTGTATAAGGGCGAAAGCGAATTTAAGATAAAATAAAAAACAAGGGGGCTGTCATTGACAACCCCCTTATTTCAATTCTTGTTCGTACTATCTTCTGTCAGCGTTACGGTTACTTCCTGTGTTTCACTGTCACGCAATATTTTTATCTTTAATGTGTCGCCGGGCTTTTTCGTGTCGCGTATTTCGTTTATGGCGGCGCTGGAATTTACCTTTTGTCCGTCCACCTCAAGTATCATGTCTCCCGACTTGAGCCCTGCCTTTTCCGCTCCGCTGCCTTCGGCTACGGAACCGATGAACAATCCGTAATATGTTTCCTTTATACCTATACCTATGAGCGGCCGTCCGGTAACATATCCTGTATTCATAAGATCCTCTATTATCGGCTTTGCTTCCGAGATCGCTATGGCAAAGCCCATACCCTCGACCATCGACGATGAGATCTTTACGGAGTTAATACCGATAACCTCGCCGTATTTATTTATCAGCGCACCGCCCGAATTACCGCTGTTTATCGCGGCATCGGTCTGGATAAGGTTGTATGTGCGGCTGTCGATCGTCATAGATCTGTTAAGCGCGCTTATGATACCTGCCGTTACCGAGCCGGAAAACTCCATACCCATGGGATTTCCTATCGCTACGGCAAGCTCTCCGACCTGAAGCGCGTCCGAGTCTCCGAGCACTGCCGCCGTAAGCGGCTCTTCAGCTGTCGGCTCTATTTTAAGGACGGCAAGATCTGTTCTTGTATCCTGTCCGATTATCTGCGCCTTATAGCTTGTTCCGGTGTTAAGGATCACCTCGACCTCCGTTGCGCCGTCTATAACATGCTGGTTTGTTACGATATAGCCGTCCGCGCTTATGATAATGCCTGAGCCGGAGCCTTGCTCTACCGTTTCGCCCTCCTGAGTCGGGTCGGTGTCATAATAATATCTGCCACTGAACGGATCCCAGAACTGCTGCGCCTTAACGGTCGTTTTGTTTATAACTCCGACAACCGCCGGTCCGACCTTTGCGGCGATCTCCGGTATCGTCAGTTCCTCGCCCTCCGCCTTTGTGGATAAAGTCGTAGCCGCCGCGGTAGTATTTGCGCCCGCGTTTCCGTTTATATATTCGCCTCTTTTATTATGACCGCTTATGGCGTTCAGCCCTGTTGCCGCGGCGAGTGTGAATATGCTTGCCGCCAGTGCCGAGCTTATCGCAACGAGCCATGTTTTCGAGTGCGTTTTCTTTTTCTTATTGCCATTGTATATTACTATGTCTGTGGAATCGTTATATGGATATTGTTTCATGTCCGTTTCCTCCTCTTTCTCTGTTTATGGCGTGATTTTAGCATATACTTATTACCACCGTATGACAGATGTTTAAATAAAATTTACATATTTTGTGAACAAAATATTAACGACGGTTTTGCATCTACCAGAACAGATCATATTCTGTCAGATACCATTTCCCGTTATACTGTATCATCAGTATCTGATTTTCCGACATCTTTTCCGTTCCGTTATCATTTATTATTGCCTTTATCGTCAGATATTTTGCTTCCTTGGGATCAAAAGTCACAAATTGCTCGCGTAATTCCTCAAGCTCTGTCTTTTCATATGTATGCGACGCGGTTATCGCATACGAAGATACCTTCCATGTATCGCCAATGCCCTGCTCCTTGAGAATATCATCTACCCATGCGATAAGCTCCGACCTGTCGGAAATATCCGTTCTCGCGCTTATCTCGTTGTCTGTAAGCTCGTCGGCTACGGACGCTATCATCCCCTTTGCGTCACCGTTGTTTACAGCTTGGATGTAGTCCTCCAGAGCGCGCTCGACGGCGTAATTTGTGACCTTGTTTGTATCCGTTTCGACAGCCTGCTCCAAAAGCTCTTGCGGAGTTTCTACTCTGTCTTGCTCAGCGCCGTCCGGCGCGCTATCACTGTCCGCCGCTCGCTGTGCTGCGGCGGTCGGCTCAGGTGAACGAGCGGTCTGCTTTTCGCTTTCGTTTAATCTGATTACAACACATATCGCCGCAATAATTACGACAGCCGCAGCTATCATTATTATATATCTTTTTTGCAGCTTCTTACCGATATTATTCATTTCCCCGTTCCCTTGCCTATGATGTCTTGCATCATTGCTTTTTCCTCTGCCTCATCCTCAAATCGAGAACATTATACCACCGCAAAAGTCCGCTGTCAAGTCTTGACTCGATTTTTTGCCGTGCGTGTCAATGGAACGGCGCTCTTGTGTTACTGCACAGAAAAACGGAGCAAAGCGAACTTTGCTCCGATGTGGCGGAGAAGGTGCGTACCCTTTCTATTCCCTCTGTCAAAAACTAACATTATAGTAGTTTGCACCATGGTTTCTCCATCCTCAAAATAGACTTTAATAGTATTATTATATTTTCATTTTCTTTTGCCAATAGTTTTAAAAACAATGCAATTGTTCTCTTGTATGTAGTATGAAATGGTTTTATTAATATACTCATCTTTTTCATACTGTAGTATATCGGTATTTAGAACTGATGCGTTGCACGACGCATTCGGATTCCGAACAGATTCAGAGATAATCACTCAGCCGATGATGAAAAAAATTTTAAAGGAGGC
>CAJONM010000173.1 GCA_905235885.1 uncultured Clostridia bacterium | reverse complement strand
TGTATAGTTCTGGCGGAGGGCGTAAAGCCCGATGCGGGTGTAACGGAAAGAGCCGACTCTCAGGGAATAATCATTCTCGGAAGCGAGAAAACGAGCTATGAGCTGGCGTCTGCGATTTGCAGACTGGGAATATGATCTATTATGATTTTCACATCCATTCCGCTCTGTCACCGTGCGGTGACGCGGATATGACGCCGAATAACATAGTCGGAATGGCAAAGATCATCGGTCTTGACGCAATCGCGGTAAGCGATCACAATACGGTGGGGAATATGCGCTCGGTCATGGCGGTCGGCAGACAGCTTGGCGTTGAGGTGATCCCTGCCATGGAGGTCGAGACTGAGGAAGAGGTGCATATCCTTACGATATATCCATCTCCTGAGGCTGCTGAATATGCGGCGGCGGAGGTATATAAAAAGCTGCCGGATATAAAAAACAGACCCGATATCTTCGGCGAACAGTGTATTATGGATCCGGATGATAATATAATCGGATATGAGGAAAAGCTGCTGCTGTCGGCAACGGCATTTTCAATAAATTCGCTATATGACCTCGTTACCGGCGCAGGCGGAATATTCATTCCGGCCCATGTTGACAGACACAGCTACAGCATACTGTCAAACCTCGGATTTATGCCCGATGACATAGATATAAGGTATATCGAGCTGTCAAAGAGGGTCGAGGATCCCAAGGCGTATACAGACAACAGGCAAGAGCTGAAAAAATACAAGATCCTTCGCAATTCGGACGCGCATTATTTAAAGGACATATCCGAAAAAGACGCGCATCTTGATATTTCCGATATAGGGGATCTGTTTAAAAAGAGGTGAATGGCTTTGAAGGAGTTATCGCTTCATATACTTGATATTGTACAAAACTCCGTTAAGGCGGAGGCGAAAAATATTATAATAGATATAGTCGAGCAGAAAGAAAACGACAGCCTTGTGATAACTATACAGGATGACGGATGCGGTATGAGCGAGGAGTTCCTCGCAAGAGTCCGCGACCCGTTCACCACGACTCGCACAACGCGCAAGACGGGTATGGGCATATCCCTGTTTGAAGCGGCTGCGGTGCAGACGGGAGGAGGGCTTGATATACGCTCCAAGCCCGGAGAGGGCACAATGACGAAAGCGTGGTTCGGGCTGTCGAGCATCGACCGTGCGCCTATGGGCGATATGGCTGAAACGATGGTTACCATAATCGGCGGCGCGCCGGATATTGACTATGTATACCGGCACACGACCGATAACGGTGAGTTTGAGCTTGATACCAAGCAAATGCGCGAGGTTTTGGACGATGTCCCGTTTGATGTACCCGATGTCCTTGAATGGATAGGAGGATACATAAACGAGGGACTGGCGGAAATACGATAAATAAAAATCCATAAATAAATAGACGAAAGGAATGAATTTTTATGAAAAAGAGTTTTGAGGAATTGCTTGCGATACGCAAGAACACATTAAAACAGGTCAATCTGCGTAAGGAAAGCAATGACGGCGTTCGCGTCGTTGTAGGTATGGCTACCTGCGGTATAGCGGCAGGGGCAAGACCGGTGCTGAAAGCGTTTACGGATGAGATCTCAAAGAGAAATCTGTCAGACATTACGGTCGCGCAAACGGGCTGTATAGGAATGTGCCGTCTTGAGCCGATCGTTGAGGTTACCATCCCCGGACAGGAGAAGGTGACATATGTTCATATGACGCCGGAGAAGGCTGCTCGCGTTGTCGCCGAGCATATAGTAAATAACCAGCCGGTCAGGGAGTATACAATAGGCGAAGCGAAATAAAATAAGGAGTAGATGATAAGGAAATGAAGATATACAGATCACATGTTCTGGTCTGCGGAGGAACGGGCTGCAGCTCGTCCGGCTCCAAGCGGATCCAAGAGGAATTTGAAAATCAATTGAAGGCAAACGGACTTGAGGACGAGGTCAAGCTCGTTCAGACGGGCTGTTTCGGACTTTGCGCGTTAGGCCCGGTAGTCGTTATATATCCCGAAGGCGCGTTCTACAGCCGCGTAAAGCCTGAGGATGTTCAGGAAATAGTCGTTGAGCATCTTTTGAAAGGACGCATCGTTACAAGGCTTTTGTATGATGAGTCGGTAGAGGAACAGCAAATAAAGCCTCTTGAGGAGGTCGATTTCTATAAAAAGCAGCACAGAGTGGCTCTTAGGAACTGCGGTGTAATAAATCCGGAGAATATAGACGAATACATAGCTATGGACGGATATACCGCGCTTCATAAGGTTCTTACTGAAATGACACCGGAGGGAGTTATTCAGGAGATCCTCGACAGCGGCTTACGCGGCAGAGGCGGTGGCGGCTTCCCGACGGGACTTAAATGGCGGTTTGCCAGAAATGCCGTAGGCGATAAGAAATATGTATGCTGTAACGCCGATGAAGGCGATCCGGGCGCATTTATGGATCGTTCCATATTAGAGGGAGATCCGCATTCGGTAATCGAGGCAATGGCAATAGCTGCATACGCTATAGGCGCAGACGAGGGATATATTTATGTAAGAGCTGAGTATCCGATTGCAGTAGAGAGATTGTCTATCGCTATAGAGCAGGCGAAGGAATACGGACTTTTAGGCGATGATATTTTCGGAACGGGCTTTAATTTCAATCTTGAGATAAGATTGGGAGCAGGCGCGTTTGTATGCGGCGAGGAAACGGCGCTGATGACATCTATCGAGGGCAACCGCGGCGAGCCGCGTCCGCGTCCGCCGTTCCCGGCGAACAAGGGACTTTTCGCAAAACCGACAATTCTTAATAATGTTGAAACATATGCCAACATTACGGCAATAATAAATAATGGTGCTAAATGGTTCTCATCAATGGGTACGGAGCGTTCAAAGGGTACAAAGGTATTCGCGCTCGGCGGCAAGATAAACAATACCGGTCTTGTTGAGATACCCATGGGTACGACCCTGCGAGAGATCGTAGAGGATATAGGCGGAGGCGTGCCGAACGGCAAGAAGTTCAAGGCGGCTCAGACGGGCGGCCCGTCAGGCGGCTGTATACCGGCACAGCATCTGGATGTTCCGATAGATTACGATAACCTTATCGAGATCGGCTCAATGATGGGATCGGGCGGACTTATCGTTATGGATGAGGACACTTGTATGGTAGACATCGCCAAGTTCTTCCTCGAATTTACCGTTGATGAGTCCTGCGGTAAATGTACTCCGTGTCGTATCGGAACGAGGCGTATGCATGAGATACTTGACAAGATAACAAAGGGACAGGCAACGCTGGAGGATCTTGATAAGCTTGAAGAGCTTTGCGAGCATCTCAAGCACAATTCCCTTTGCGCGTTGGGACAGACTGCGCCAAATCCGGTAGTGTCGACCTTGAAGTATTTCAGGGACGAATACATCGCACATATTGTTGACAAGAAATGTCCGGCAGGCGTATGTAAATCGCTTTTGGAATACAAGATCGATCCGGATAAATGTAAGGGCTGCACGATGTGTGCAAGGAAATGCCCGGTCGGGGCTATTTCCGGCAGCGTAAAGGAGCCGCATAAGATTGATCCTAAAAAGTGTATCAAGTGTGGCGCTTGCATGGAGACCTGCAAGTTTAAGGCGATCTATAAGGAATAAGGAGATGTGAGTTGATATGGCAGATATAAATTTAAAGATCAATGGTATAAATGTCACCGCTCCGGAAGGCTCTACGATCTTAGAGGCGGCGCATATAGCAGGAATAAAGATACCGACTCTTTGTTTCCTCAAGGAGATCAATGAGATCGGCGCGTGCCGTATGTGCGTTGTAGAGGTGAAGGGTGCGAGAAATCTTGTTGCGGCTTGTGTTCACCCGATAAATGAGGGTATGGAGGTGCAGACCAATACGCCCGCGCTTATCGAGTCGAGAAGACGCACGCTGCAGCTTATATTGTCCGATCATGACAAGAAATGTCTTTCATGCGTCAGAAGCGGCAAATGCGAGCTTCAGGCACTTTGTCAGGAGCTGGGCGTTGCGGATGAGGATTATTTCAAGGGCGAGGCGCATAAATACGCTCTTGACACAAGCGCGCCGCATATGGTTCGCGACAATAACAAATGTATACTTTGCCGCCGCTGCACCGCTGTATGTAATAAGCGGCAGACGGTAGGCGTTATAGGCCCGAACAATCGCGGCTTTGATACATACATCGGCTC
>CAJONM010000172.1 GCA_905235885.1 uncultured Clostridia bacterium | reverse complement strand
GGCGCATCTTATGCTGCTTTATATAGTCAAGCTTATAATGTTTTAAAATTTGAAAGGGTAGGGAGCTATGCGTTTAAAAAGGATTATGGCGCTCTTATTTGTTCTTGCCGGTTTGTGTATGTGCAAACTGTCTTTTGCAGCTGCAGAGCCGTGCGATCTTGTATTTACTCAATCCGAGGGCGGTAAATATATATACTGCAACAATATTGAAAGCATAACCGCCGCGCAGCTTGCTGATAAAAGCAATCAATATGCAAAATTCCTCATGAACAATGAGGGACTTGAGCCGGACAGATATGTTTTTTTCGGAGCGTTTATAAATCATACAAATTACAGCAGTATAGGCGTGTCAAGCGGAAAAAAAGGCTTTGATATTGAGGTTGATGTTTTGTTTCACGCAACCGAGGATACCGAAATAACACTGACAAAATTAGGCTTTGAGGTGCCGCAGCATCAATATTTCTTTCTCGACGGCGAACAATATGCTGTTGAAAACGAATGGGGCGGCTTTGGTGCTTGGTCATCATATTTTGGTTTACCGATAAAACAGATCAATTCCGGAAATGTCTATGAGCCTAAGCAATTCGAGCCGGTCACCTTTAAGGTTTTAGCAGGCGAGGATGTATGGCTTTCCGAATTTATAGAGGATTATCGTGCGGTAGCGCTTATGCGCTCTGTGCATATTATAGCTGATTTCAATATCAATTCCGGCAAATGCGATGTAAATGTCGCCGCGCTTCGATCGACGGGGACAGCCGGAGACAGGTCTAATTTTAATGATCGCGCATCATTTGGACATTACCTGCAAGATAAACAGTACAAAGGCACATCAAACGGTCTTAATGAGGTGACCGCGCATTTAAATTACAAAATAGATGATTCCGTAAACAGCGGTACAAAGCTTCCTGTCACTGTATACAATCAATTTACGCCTGAGGGTAATACGGTCACATCGTGGTATACGCATCTTAATCCGCGCGCTGATGAATGGTCATACGACATATGCGCCGAGAGTGATATGCTGTCGTTTGAATATTACGATCCGTACAAGCTGTATCTGTATGGTTCTGCCATAAATCAATCTGAAAAGGATGCCATATACAGATTTGATACACTTCATAATGACCTTGCCGCATACGACAAAAGCTATGGGAGCAAGCAAAAATACATTCCAAACGCGCTGTTGAATGACAATTCTCCGTTAAATCAAGCCTGTAATCTCGGCAACTATGGCGTAATATGCAGCTATGATCTGGAGATAACAAATACAGGCAACAGACAGCGTTATCTTATATACAAGCTTGCAACAAGCTCGAACAATCTCGTATATGTCAAAGACGGCGATGGAAACATATTAGATGATCGCATTTTATGCAAGGGACGAACGAACTCCCGTATATCTGAGGATATGGCATCCTTGCCAATACCTGCCCAGTCCACGAGCCGATACACCGTATGCGTTGTTCTTACGGCTAACTATTCGGGCGGTATGGAAAATTCGTTTGTTATATCGGATTACCGATCCGTTATAGAGACATATCAGACCGAGCGAAACGGGATGGCGAAGGACGAGACATTTAACGGAAGAGAATACTATAACTGGTCAGGCGGCACAATAAATATCAGTAATGATCGCGAAAACTGGCAAAAGATCGACCTGCCGCAAGCCGTTATTGACGGCGTTGCCGGAAATTACAGTGAATACTGCCTTATCTGGACGGGTAGCGGCTATGTAATAAAACCGACACTATACGATGCCGGAGCATTCTATTATATAGATCATATGTATCGGGATATGTACCTGCTTGATGAAAATTTCAATCTCATAAAGAAACAGACATTCGGCGGCTATCCGCAGGGCTTTGCCTGCGCTAACGGTGTATATTATGTTATGCTTTCAGGGACAGTGTTCCGCTCGACAACGGAATTTAAGTGGTGGGATCTTACAGACAGCGGTCTGCCGTGCTGGAATTACGGCAAATATTCTGCAATGTCCGATCATGGCGTAATAAAGTTGTCCGAGGACGGCGAGAACTTTTACGAGGCAGAATACAGCGGCATTGCTCCCACATATATAGATGCTTACGGGAGTTGGTATTACAGTGTTTCCGTCAAGACATTATATCTCTCGCCGGACGGTCTCGATTGGAAACCACTTGTATTTACAGACAAAGTAAAATCATTTGAGATTGACGGTGACATCGTTATCGTAAACGGAAGCGAGTCTTTGCCGTTACCGGAATTTGAAGCCGCAGAGGCGGAGCTTATAGGAAACAGATATATAGTAAAATGAGACTGCCGTAATGACAGTCTCATTTTTATTTTAAGTTACTTTATCAGTCTTACCGAAATTACCGAATCTATCGCGGCGAGCTTTTTAATCATTTCATCAGTTACCTTATGATCGGTATTTATTATTGAATAAGCGTATTCGCCTTTTGATTTATCAACCATGTCCGAGATATTGACCTCGTTAAGAACCTCTGTGTATTTTGCTATCTGCTTTGGTATGTTCTTATGGATAATTGTCACTCTGCCTGTCTTATCGTTCGGAAGCGTGCAATTGGGGAAGTTGACGGAATTAACTATATTACCGTTTTCAAGGAAGTCCTTGATCTCGTCCGCCGCCATTTTCGCACAGTTATCCTCCGACTCTTCCGTTGATGCGCCAAGATGGGGGATAGCTATTATGCCGGGTTGATTGATTGTTTCAGAATCAGGGAAATCAACAACATATTTCTTTACCTTGCCAGATGCTAAGCCGGTCTTTACAGCATCGTTATTTACAAGACCGTCTCTTGCAAAATTAAGAATTATAACGCCGTCCTTCATGGAGTCTATAGCAGCCTTATCGATCGTGTTTCGCGTTGAGTCCATAAGAGGAACATGAACTGTTATAATATCGGATAACGCATATATCTGATCAAGAGCTGTTACGCATTTTACATGGCGGTCAAGCTTCAGGGCGTTGGTTACATTGAGATACGGATCGTATCCCACAACATCCATACCAAGCTTTATAGCCGCGTTTGCAACAAGTATTCCGATCGCGCCAAGGCCTATAACGCCGAGCGTCTTACCCTTTATTTCATGACCGGCAAAGTTGGATTTGCCTTTTTCTACCTGTTTGCCTATATCGTCACCCGTAAGCCCGTTTGCCCATGCGTTGCCGCCGATAATGTCTCGTGATGCAAGAAACATACCTGCAAATACAAGCTCCTTAACGGCATTTGCGTTTGCGCCGGGAGTATTGAATACTACAATACCCTTCTGTGAGCATTTGTCGATCGGGATATTGTTTGTTCCG
>CAJONM010000171.1 GCA_905235885.1 uncultured Clostridia bacterium | reverse complement strand
TCTTAATAGATAAAAATAAGGAGTTGTAAAACTCATTTTTTACAACTCCCCTTTCAATTATCTCTTGAAGAAGCTCGGGACATCTATTTCGCTCATGCCCGGTCTGAGCTTTCTCTTGAATATCGAATCATCATCATACGAGGATACAGACGATGAATAACCTGTTGATTTGGGTCTGTCATCTCTATGCGATGTATATGATGTCTTTTTCTGCGGCGCAACGCCGGCGTCCGCATTTCTCTTTATTGAGCCGTCAAGACTTGTCGCGATAAGCGTCACCTTGATCTCATCTTTCATCGATTCGTCAAGTGCCGAACCAACAATAATATTAGCCTCATCCGATACCATATCCTTGATTATGGATGAAACCTCACCCATATCAACAAGTGAAAACTCCGTTCCGCCTGTTATGTTGAGCAATACATTCTCCGCACCGGCAATGCTTGTCTCAAGCAGCGGCGACTCTATTGCCGCTCTTACAGCGTCCTGAGCCGCATTCTCGCCCTTGCCTATGCCTATGCCCATATGAGCAACGCCGCTGTCCTTCATTATTGTGCGAACATCGGCAAAGTCACAGTTTACAATGCCCTTCTGGGTGATTATCTCGATTATTCCCTGCACGCCCTGACGCAAAATATCGTCTGCAAGCTTGAAGGAATCATTTATCGTGACCTTTTTATCCGCTATCTTCAAAAGAAGATCGTTCGGTATCGTTACTATTGAGTCAACGCGCTCAGCAAGATTTTTTATTCCCTCTTCGGCGTTTCTCATTCTCTGCGGTCCCTCGAACGCGAACGGCTTAGTTACTACCGCAACGGTAAGTATACCTGCCGACTTTGCAGCCTCAGCGATTATCGGAGCTGCGCCGGTGCCTGTTCCGCCGCCCATTCCTGCCGTTACGAACACCATATCAGCGTCCTTAACTATATTCTTTATTTCATCCTTGGTTTCCTCTGCCGCCTGTCTGCCGATCTCAGGCTTTGCACCGGCGCCAAGTCCGCTCGTAAGCTTTTTACCGATCTGAAGCACAGTAGAAGCCTTTACATTAGAAAGCTGCTGAGCATCGGTGTTTACGCATATGAACTCCGCTCTCGTAACGCCTGCCTCTATCATTCTGTCAACCGCGTTGTTGCCGCCGCCACCGACTCCTATGACCTTGATCTTTGCGCCTTCTATTACCGCATTTTCTTCTAAACCAATAGGCATTGAACTCATTTCTTTATATCCTCCTTAAAAGTTTATGCTTGTCCAAACAATAAACTAAAATTATCATTTTTGTTAATTTATAGTACACATTATTATTTTACTATGTTTTATATCAATATTCAATAGTAAAATTACACAAAAATATACCTTTTTTTATGGTAACTATATTACGGAGTATAAACAGCTTGTCCCGGAACACTGAGATCCATCGTTCCAATCGACCTTGCATCCATATTATCGGAATTGATCGCTTCCGCAAACATTCTCAGCTTTCTTTCCATCTCCAGTCGCGATCCGCACAGCACATCAAGGCGGTTATCGTAGCTGAATTTTATGTTTGTAAGATCCTCAAGATTGATATATGTGACTTTATCGAGCATACCCAGCTTTTCAAGCAACGCCATAAGCTCCCTTAGTATTTCGTCTTTTTCGGCGGAGTTTGATTTTACATATTCGTTGACCTCATATGACGAAACGCTTATTCCGCTTATGTTGGGGAGCAGATCCGTTTTATATATGCCCGAATCATCTATTATCTTTGTGTCGGAATTGATGACGATTATATTACTTCCCGATACCAGATACGCCGCCGGATTTGTTTCCTTTAGCGTTACCGTTATATACGGCGGAAGCCAATGCTTTGTTATCTCGGCTTCCTCTATCTGCGATATTTCCATGACCTTTCGCTCCGCGCGTGAGCTGCGTACGGCAAATATATTGACGCCCACCAGATCGCCTACTTTTTCCCTTATCGCATCCATGCTGACAATGCAATTGCCCTCCACACGGATCTCACGCACATTAAACAGCGGCGTCATAAAAATCAATATCACCATAATGACCGCCGCGCCTGCTACGGTAAATAAGGCGCGTAAACGCATCCGTCTGAGCCGCTCTCTCTTTCGAGCCTGCTCAAGGCGGCGTTTCGGATCGAACTCATAAGGGTTTTTATATGATGAGTCCGCCGACCGCCTGCGTTCCGCACCGATATTTACTCTGCGTGTTCCGCCTTCGCGCGAAACCGCATTGTTTTCTATTCTGTTTTCATCTCCGGTTTTGCGCTTGTTATCCATCGTTATGACCACTAAATACCTTCATCATTAATCAAAATCTAACGCGATGTATCTTTATTCCGCATCGCGACAGATTTCCTTCAATATCCTCATAGCCTCTGTCTATAAATTCTATTCCGGCTATTTGCGTTCTGCCCTCCGCCGCCATAGCGGCAAGGATCAGCGCTGCGCCGCCGCGCAGCTCGTATGTCTCGACATTCGCGCCGTAAAGCTTTTTTACTCCTCTTACAACTGCGCTTCTGCCCTCCACCTTTATGTCCGCACCCATGCGTACCAGCTCATCAACATGTCTGTACCTGTTTTCAAATATATTTTCCACAAACACGCTCGTGCCGCCGGCTATCGCGGCAAGCGCCATAAACGGCGATTGCGCGTCCGTCGGAAAACCCGGATACGGCATTGTCTTGATTATATTTATGCTGCGTATCTTTCCGTTGTTTTTTATATGTAAGCCGTCCTGCGTGCGGCGTATCCTGCCGCCCATTTCCGTCAGCACCGACAGACCTGCCTGCATATGCGACGGCTCCGCGCCTTTTAGCAGCAGCTCTCCATCGGTCATCATCGCGCCTATCAGGTATGTCTGCGCAACTATTCTGTCCGGCATAACGGTGTACTCCGCACCATGCAGTCTTTCCGTTCCCTTTATCGATATTATGCTCGATCCCGCGCCGCGTATCTGCGCGCCCATCTTGTTTAAGAAATTCGCCAGATCGATTATCTCCGGCTCTCTCGCCGCATTTGTTATTACCGTTTCTCCGTCCGCCTTGACGGCGGCAAGCATTATATTTTCCGTTGCGCCCACGCTCGGAAAATCAAGATGTATATCCGCCCCGACAAGATGGCTGCATTCGCAGTTGAGATACCCATGCTCCTCCGATATCCTTACGCCCATTTGCCTGAGCGCCTTTATGTGCAGATCTATAGGTCTGAGCCCTATCGGGCATCCGCCCGGCAGTCCTACCTCCGCCTTACCGAATACGGATAATATAGCGCCCAAAAATATTATAGATGAGCGCATCTCGCGCATGAGCTTTTCGTCTATCCGACAGTCATTTATATCAGTCGAGTCAATATATATCGTTCCTTCGCTCCGATTGAGCTTACAGCCGAGTCGTGTAAGAACTATGCTTGTTTTCTCGACATCTCTCAGCCTCGGGCAATTATGTATCACACATTCTCCCCGTGATATGATTGCGGCGGCAAGTATCGGCAATACCGCGTTTTTCGCGCCTTGAACGGTTATCTCACCGCGCATCGGCATACCGCCGTCTATAACGAGCTTATTCATAATACCACCTCACACATTAAACCGCGCCAAAGACGCAATTTACAATCTGAGGTATATTATTCATTCGTATATATCGGTGTGCCTGTCCATGTTACAGTATAACATATTATATTCTCAAAATAAACAGAATATTATAAATTTAATGCAAATGTAAATATGCTGTAATCTTACTCGTATCTGTGTATCTTTGCCACGCGCTCGGCATGTCTGCCGCCTAAAAATTCGGCGTTCCGCCATGCGTCCACGATCATAAACGCCAGCTCGCGCCCCGTTACTCTTCCGCCTAAACATATAATATTGGCGTTATTGTGCTGCTTTGCCATTGTTGCGCTGTAGACATCACTGCACAGCGCGGCGCGTATTCCCTTGTATTTATTAGCCGCAATAGATATGCCTATACCAGTTCCGCAGACCAATATACCGCTATCTGCCGTACCGTCCTGAACCGCGCGGCATACGGGATCGGCGCAGTCGGGATAATCAACGCTGTCCTCGCTGTATGTACCGTAATCCTTTACCGGAACACCGTTTTCTTCAAGATATTTTTTTATATGCTCCTTCAGCTCAAAACCGCCGTGGTCGCTACCTATAGCTATCATTGTATGCTCTCCTTGTGTTTATTTTCATATTCCCGTTCCGCCTGAGATTTTCTCAGATACACAGGCTGTATATCGTTATACCCCACGCCTTCGCCGTTTCCGGCGCGAAGAAAAGCAAGAGCCGCAACCGAAGCCGCCCTTGTCTCCGATAAATTCGGCGGTGAAAATATGGCTCCGGGGCGTGTTATCTCGTTTCTGTGCGCTATCATCCCGTCACCGGCATATATCACCGTTTTATCGGTAAATTCAGACGATATCCCATCGATCGTCATAACGCATGGCTCTATCAATGCAACAGGCGTTTCGCCGTCAAATCGATATGCGGCGGTAAACACCTCATCTCGCCGCGCATCAAGCATGGGTACTACAATATGTTCAGAGCAAACGAAATTGTACGCGATCGCTTCAAGGGTATTTATACCGATGATCGGCTTGCCCATAGCCTGCGCGAACGCACGCATAGTGGATATTCCTATCCTGAGTCCTGTAAACGACCCCGGCCCCGTAGTTACGGCAAAAAGATCTATATCGCGTATATTCATCTCCAGCTCGGTAAACATACGCCCTATCATAGGCATAATGTTCTGAGAATGCTTGCGTTTATTGCGTATTACGCTTTCACCCAATACAATACCGTCCTCGACGATCGCCGCAGACGCGGCAAACGACGATGTATCGACCGCAAGAATTTTCATCTGTTTCCGTCAGCCCCCTTCTCAATGCATGAGCGCTTTATCAATCTATTTCAATTCGTCTGTATTCCGCGCCCTTGCCGCTGTCCTTGTATATGGAAAGGTTTATATGCCCCAACGGCAGCAGCTCCTCTATCAGCTCCGCCCATTCGATCACGCATACTCCGTCGCCGCCTATATAATCGTCATAGCCGATCTCATACATCTCGTCGGGATCGGCTATTCTGTATACATCAAAATGGTACAGCGGCAGCCGTCCCATATACTCGTTTACTATGGTAAATGTCGGGCTCGTAACATTACGGGTTATACCCAAGCCCTTCGCAAGCCCCTGCACAAACGCCGTTTTGCCTGCGCCGAGATCGCCGTACATCGCTATCACCTCGCCGCCGGTCAGGCGTTTTGCAAATCCCCTTGCGAACTCCGCCGTATCGTCAGGCGAATACGATTCATATACGATCATCAGAACAGCCCCGATATAACGCCGTTGTTGTCCGTATCTATCCCCTCGGCGGCAGGCGTTTTCGGAAGTCCGGGCATCGTCATTATATCGCCCGCCTCCGCAACGATAAATCCTGCGCCGTTTGAGATGCGGACAGTTTTTATATTTACGGTAAAGCCCTCAGGCCGTCCCAAAAGCTTGGGATCGTCCGACAGCGAATATTGCGTTTTCGCAATACATACAGGCTTTTTGTCCAGTCCGAATTGTTCAAGCTGCTTTATCGCTTTTTTCGCCTTGTTTGAATAGCTTACGCCCTTACCGCCGTATACCTTTGTTACTATGGCGTTTATCTTATTTTCTATCGTATCGTTCGTATCATATGCCGGATTATATTCTTTTTTACCTGCCGCGATCGCGTCAAGCACATATTGAGCCAGCTCCATGCCGCCCTCTCCGCCCTTTGCAAATACCTCGCAAAGAGCGCATTCCGCGCCGTATTCTACGCATTTTTTCTTTAGATACTCCAGCTCCGCGTCGGTATCCGTTGCAAATCTGTTTACAGCGACAACAACAGGTACACCGAAGTTCTTCATATTCTCTATATGCTTTCCGAGGTTTACTATGCCCTTTGCAAGCGCGTCAAGATTTTCTTCCTTCAGCTCGTCCTTTTTTACGCCGCCGTTATATTTGAGCGCTTTTACCGTCGCGACAAGTACCACCGCATCGGGACGAAGTCCGGACATACGGCACTTTATGTCAATAAACTTTTCTGCGCCGAGATCGGCTCCGAAACCTGCCTCCGTTATGGTATAATCGCCGAGCTTTACAGCCAACTTTGTCGCGCGAACACTGTTGCAGCCATGCGCTATGTTCGCAAACGGTCCGCCATGCACAAGTGTGGGTGTATGCTCTAAACTCTGGACAAGATTAGGCTTTATCGCATCCTTTAAAAGCGCCGCCATTGCGCCCTGAGCGTTGAGCTGACCTGCATACACCGGCTCGCCAGCGCGGTTGTACGCAACGATTATCTTAGAGAGCCTGTCCTTCAGATCCGCCATGTCCTCGGCAAGGCACAGTATCGCCAT
>CAJONM010000170.1 GCA_905235885.1 uncultured Clostridia bacterium | reverse complement strand
TCGCGCGGCGGTAAGACGGACGCCACGCATCCGAACGATACGGGCGCGGAAAATCTCGCTTACCTGTTCTTCACAACGGCGGATACGAATGCATATCCGGCAATATTGCCGCTCTTGGAGAACTTTATGCCCGGACATACGCATTTAGAGCCGACACCCGTTGAGCAGGCGGCAATGGATGCCGGAAGCAAAGCAGGACAGGGCAATGTCGGATGGCCGCAGTATGAGGTACCGACAGACAACGAGTATCCCGTACTCATAAAGAATATAGCATTTAATGAGGACGGCAGCGTTGCATCGGCAACAGTGGCGGTGCAGGAAGCTAAGATTGCAATGTCGGCATACGGCATTATAGTAATAACTATAAACGATGAAAACGGCGACGAGATCGGCAAGGTCTATGCCGTAGACCAGGTAGACAACTCAACAGGAATAGGCGAGCAGACAATAGTAAACTTTACAGGCGACGCCAAGCTGCCGGAGGAAGGCTCATATTCGGCACAGGTATGGCAGGCGCTCGATACCGCCGGCGGTCTTGTGATAGACCCCGAAAATTTTGCATATTCGGCGGTATATACTCCCACAGAGATAGTAGCATACATCCTGCCGGGCGATACGACAGATATTGAGACATTCGACTACTACGGCTGCGATACGCTCACCGCAACAGGTAAGTATATATACGCAGGCAGCGCGTCAGGCAATTTCGCGCTGGGCGAGGATGATGAAACGACATATGCGAATGTATCTGTAGCAAAAACGGGTAATTCCTTCTGGCTGTATCGCGCATTCTCTAATCTCAATGGCGGTATGGGAACGACAGGAAGATACATGATCAATACAGACATCAAGTACATATCGGGATACGGACTTTCCATAGATCTTGCCTCAAGCGTTAAGAACAGTTCACCGTTCGTAAACGACCCGTATGCAATTCTTTACATCGGCTCGAACGGCGCGCTTTCGGTAAAGGACAAAAGCGTGGGAACGCTCAAGAGCAATGTGTGGACGAATGTGAACTATATTCTCGATATGGGCAACGGAACGGCAACCGTATCGGTTGACGGCGCGGAGCCGGTAGTGGTCGATATGCCGGAATATGCGACATTTGACGCTACGCCGAATGAAAGCTATAGGTATTTCGTATTTGAAGGCGGCAAGGCAGCTTCCTTTGCTACTCAATTCGCAAATCTTCAAGTTGCGCAGCTTCGCAGCACCAACAAGACAACGATCACGGTTGCGTCGGAGGATAGCAGTATGGGTACTGCATATATAGATACGGCAGGAACATACTCAAAGAAGGTAGCCATAGCAACCGCCGTAAACGCAACGGCAGTTGCAAATGACGGATACAGATTTATTGGATGGTACAACGGCGATGAGCTGTTCTCCGATGAAGAGGAGCTTGCGATAACGAGGCTGTATAAGGATCTTGATCTTACGGCTAAATTCGTTGCCAATACATCTGAAGCGACTGTTACGGTAAACTATAAGGATGGAAACGGAAATACTATCAAGGCTTCCACGATCATAACAGATGACGGGAACGGAAACACGATTTATTCCGGTGATTCGTACACGCTTCCATCAAGCTTCAAGAACAGTATAAAGACGAGCACGGCAAGCGACGGAACATTCAGCGTATATGAGATAGACGAATCTGCATCGGACGCAACGAGTATAGGCTCGCTCGCGGCAGATAACACGATCGATCTCGTGTTTACAAAGCGTGCCGGCAAATACTTTGTGTTTGACGATTGCTCTGATCTTACAAGCTCTAATCTTGTTGCTAACGGCTGGAGTTCGGATTATGCGTCGGTATTGACATCAGACGATCATGGGCAGTATCTCTATTATACAAGAAGCAGCGACAATAAGGCGATATCACCGAAATTCACGACAAACGCGATAGATAAGTCAAATGTTTCGACATATATCTTTGAGGCTGATATGGCGCTTGTTGCAGGTAATACCGATTTTTCGAGCGTGACTATAAACGGCTCAGACGGCACGGCATTCTTAACGCTTGCCAATACAGAAAATGCAACCGGCAAAACTACAGCGCTTACCTGGACTGTAAACGGCAATTCGGCCGATACAATGTCTCTGGCGCAGACAGGTGTAGGCAGTGCGCCGTGGACGCATTTCAAGCTCGTTGTGAATACAGCGACAAACAATGTGGATCTTACCGTTACGCAATCGGGCAAAACGGTATATGATAAATCGTATACGGCTGCTTCAAACGGAGTAATAACAGGTCTGACCGCAAATCTGGGAAGATCATATCCAAAAGCATCACTTGACAATGTAATGCTGTATATTGAAGACTAAAACAAACAAAATCGGGGGGAGCTGCCTTTTGGCAGCCCCCCGATTTACTTGTTAAATCAATCCATCGTATGCGATCCGTATACCGGATCGTCCGTCCATTCCGTTATCTGTCCCGATTTTAGAGTTTTTCTGATGTCGATAAGCCGTTGGTTTTCGCTTCCGCGAAACCGCAGCATGATATTTTTTTTGTCGATCTCAAACTTACCGTCAACCAACACATCTGTATATGACAGGATCTCATCGGTAATATCCGTTCTGCATCGCGACGGGATCGCGCCGGTCAGCTCCTCATATGTGTAGCCGGAATATATCCAAAGCGTTTTTTCGGGAAAACGCCGCTTGTATTCGCGGATAAATCCGATAAGCCCTTTCTGATTTTGCGGCTCGAACGGCTCTCCGCCCAGCAGGGTGACGCCTGTTATATAATGCGGTTTAAGGCTTTCGTATATCTCTTCCCATACCGACTCCGTAAACGGCTTGCCGTATCCGAAATCCCATGCGATGTCGTTGAAACAGCCCTCGCAATGATGCGTGCAGCCGGATACGAACAGGCTCGTCCTTACGCCCGGACCGTTGGCTATATCAAAATATTTGATCTCTGCGTAATTCATAATTACAGATGCAACACTCTTTCCTTTATTTCCTGCGTTCTGCCCTGATTCCAGAACTGAGTCCCTATATAGCCGCAGGTACGGCGCGCGACATTGAGCTTATTCTGATCGCGGTTGCCGCAGTTGGGGCATTCCCAGAACAGCTTGCCGTTATCCTCGACGACTTGTATCTCGCCGTCATAGCCGCATATCTGGCAGTAATCCGATTTTGTGTTAAGCTCGGCATACATGATGTTATCATATATAAACCGCAGAACATTTATTACCGCCTCAAGGTTATCCTGCATATCGGGGACTTCTATATAGCTTATCGCTCCGCCCTTTGACAGCGACTGGAATTGCGCTTCAAACTTGAGCTTTGAGAAAGCGTCTATATCTTCGGTCACATGAACATGATAGGAGTTTGTGATATAACCCTTGTCGGTTATTCCCTCTATTATGCCGAAACGGCGCTGGAGACACTTTGCGAATTTATATGTCGTGCTTTCTATCGGGGAGCCGTAAATCGCAAAGCTTACATTTGTTTCCTTCGTCCACTCGGCGCATTTATCGTTCATATGCTTCATGATATTGAGCGCAAACTCGGTCGCGTCGGGGTCTGTATGCGACTTGCCCGTCATGTACTTGACGCATTCGTAAAGTCCGGCATAGCCTAAAGATATTGTGGAGTATCCGCCATACAGGAGCTTATCTATCGGCTCACCTTTTTTGAGACGCGATATTGCACCGTACTGCCACAATATCGGCGCGGCGTCCGAGAGCGTACCCTTGAGTCGTTCATGGCGGCACATCAGCGCCTTATAGCACAGCTGGAGCCTTTCGTCGAATATCTCCCTGAATTTGTTTATGTCTTTGCCCGATGACAACGCGACATCTACAAGGTTTATCGTAACAACGCCCTGATTAAATCTGCCATAGAATTTGTAATTTCCGTTTTCGTCCTTCCACGGCGACAGACAGCTTCTGCATCCCATAACGGGGAAGCAGTTGTTTTCCTTGAGCTTGAACATCTGCTTTTCGGAAATATAATCGGGAACGAGCCTTTTCGCGCTGCATTTTGCGGCGAGCTTGGTGAGGTAGAAATACTTTGAATTTTCGTGTATATTATCCTCCTCAAGAACATATATCAGCTTCGGGAACGCGGGAGTGATCCATACGCCCGCCTCGTTTTTAACACCCTGATGACGCTGGCGGAGCGTTTCCTCAATGATAAGCGCCAGATCGGCCTTTTCCTGCTCATCCTTTGCCTCGTTCAGATACATAAATATCGTAAGGAACGGTGCCTGGCCGTTTGTTGTCATAAGAGTTATGACCTGATACTGGATCGTCT
>CAJONM010000169.1 GCA_905235885.1 uncultured Clostridia bacterium | reverse complement strand
TGAGTTCGGCGTAATGCCGAACTCATTATTTTTGTGCGCTGTACGATATTTACATGAACATCATCAGGCTGACCGCTATTATCGCCATACCGGCTATAAAGCCGAATATCATGGTGTTGCCCTTGTCATATTCGCGAGCCATGGGTATAAGCTCCTGTACGGATATATAGATCATCATACCGGCTATCGCGGCAAAAATAATGCCGTACGCCGTGCTGCCCAGAAACGGGCGCATGATAAGATAGCCGACTATCGCGCCGAACGGCTCCGTAATCCCGGAGATCAGCGATATGCCGAACGCCTTGCGTTTGCTTCCTGTGGCATAAAATATAGGCACGGATGTAACGATCCCCTCGGGAATGTTATGTATCGCTATCGCAGATGCCATTGTTATACCGAGATTAACATCATCGAGCGTGGATGTGAATGTCGCAAGCCCCTCAGGGAGGTTGTGAATACATATCGCGACTGCCGTAAGAACACCCATCCGCTTCAGTGCCGCCTCCTGATGCTCCGCCTTTGCGGCAGTAAGGCTGCTCTCCGGTGAGGGGATAAGGTTATCTATAGCCATTATGATAAGTATCCCGATAAAAAATGATGCGCACGCTGCCCATGAGCCGCGCAGGATGCCGAACGATTGCGCGAGATAATCATGCGCTTTCGGAAACATCTCAACAAATGAAATATAGATCATCACACCCGACGAAAAGCCGAGTGATGCGGATAAAAACTTTTTCTTGGTCTGCTTTGTAAATAATGATATAATACCGCCCAGAGCCGTTGCCATACCTGCTATCAGGGTGAGAAGCACGGCGACTGTAACATTGTTACCCATCAAATCACTCCTTGTAATATTTATACAATGGTATATTACGGCGAAGCGGCGCAATTTGTGCATGGAAATCCGTTAAGCAAAAATAAAACAAAAAAATCAAAAAAATGTATTGCAATATTTCGCCATATATGCTATAATCAATATATGTAGATTAGTTTAGGATACGAAACCGCAATATATTGCGGTCATATGGGAGGAAGCGCTGTGAAGAAATTTAATACGACCGATATTCCGAGAACCGAAAGAATAGGCAGACTGCTTGATCTTACCTTTGCAAAAATGCCTGAAATAGAGGCTGATCGCGCTGTGCTGATAACGCGCAGCTATATGCAAACGGAGAACGAGCCGATGGTAAAGCGTCGCGCGCTTGCCTTTGCGCATATACTTGAAAACATCCCGATAACAATTCGTCCCGACGAGCTTATCGTAGGCTCCTCGACAAAGGCGCCGAGAAGCTGTCAGGTATACCCCGAATTTTCTTATGAATGGCTTGAGAGTGAGTTTGACACCGTTGCAACGCGCGAGGCAGATCCTTTTTACATATCCGAGGAGACGAAGGCTGCCCTCAGGAGCGTTTTCCCGTACTGGAAGGGGAAGACGACATCTGAGCTTGCTACTGCATATATGGCACCGGAGGCGATAGCGTCGGTAAATCATAATATGTTCACGCCAGGAAACTATTTCTATAACGGCGTGGGGCATTTCACCGTAAAATACGGCGAGGTCATAAATATCGGTCTCATAGGAATAAAGCAAAGGGTATCGGAGGAGCTTATGTCGATAAGACCGTACGATGCGGATTATGCGACAAAGCATGAGCTTTTAGAGGCAATGCTCATATCCTGTGACGCGGTAATAAACTACGCGCGCCGCTATGCGGAGCTTGCCATGGATATGGCAAATGAATGCAAGGACAGAGAAAGAAAGCGCGAGCTTTTGCATATTGCAAAGAACTGCTCAAGAGTACCGGAAAATCCGGCGGAAAATTTCTATGAGGCATGCCAGTCGTTCTGGTTCATCCAGCAGCTTCTGCAGCTTGAATCGAGCGGACACTCCATTTCGCCCGGACGATTTGACCAGTATATGTATCCGCTGTATGAAAAGGGGATATATGACGGCACATTGACGCGCGAATTTGCACAAGAGCTGCTCGACTGCATATGGATAAAGTTTAACGATCTTAATAAGTGCCGCGACGCCGCATCGGCGGAGGGATTTGCAGGCTACAGCCTGTTCCAGAATCTTATCGTCGGCGGACAGACGCGCGAGGGGCTTGACGCCACAAACGATCTGTCGTTCTTGTGCATACAGGCATCCATGCACACACTGCTTCCGGCACCGTCCTTTACTGTGCGCGTATGGAACGGAACGCCGAATGAATTTCTGATCAAATGCGCCGAGGTAACAAGGACGGGCATAGGGCTTCCGGCATATTATAACGATGAGATAATAATCCCGTCATTGATGTCAAGAGGCGTATCGTACGAGGATGCACGTGACTATAACATCATAGGCTGTGTTGAGCCGTCTATCGGCGGAAAAACGCATGGCTGGCACGACGCGGCATTCTTTAATATGTGTCGCCCGATGGAGCTTGTGTTCTCAAACGGCTACGACAAGGGTGAGCTTGTCGGCGTAAATACGGGTGATGTAACGCAGTTTAAAACCTTTGAGGAATTCTTTGACGCATACAAGAAGCAGTCGGATTATCAAGTGGTTATGATGGTAAACGCAAATAACGCCATAGATGTCGCTCACGCAGAGCGCTGTCCGCTGCCGTTCGCGTCGATGCTTATAGATGACTGCATAAAAGCAGGAAAGACTATCGAGCAGGGCGGAGCGCATTATAACTTTACCGGTCCGCAGGGATTTGGCATAGCGAATATGACGGACGCTCTTATGGCGGTCAAAACGCTTGTATTTGAGCAAAAGAAATATACGCTTGCCGATTTCAAGGAGGCGATGTCCTTAAACTTCGGAAAGGGACTCACGCCCAAGGCGGCAAGAGAGGCAACAAATAATGTTGTCAAGGAGCTCTCAAGAGAGGGAAAGGATATTAATGAAGAGGTCATCGAGGGAATAGTTAAAATGTTCCTTGACGGTGTGGCAACAGACGAGCAGAAGGCAAAATTCGACAAGATGCGCGAGGATATAGACAGCGTTCCGAAATACGGTAATGATATTGAGGAGGTGGATATGTTCGCGCGTGAGGTCGCATATGTATATACCAAGGAGCTGAATAAATATAAAAATCCCAGAGGCGGCATATTCCAGGCAGGACTTTATCCCGTATCGGCAAATGTTCCGCTCGGAGAGCAGACCGGCGCAACGCCGGACGGAAGGCTTGCGAATACGCCTATCGCAGACGGCGTAGGACCGCGCGGCGGATATGATATATACGGCCCGACCGCAGCGGCAAACTCGGTCGCGAAGCTTGATCACGGTATCGCGTCAAACGGTACGCTGTATAATCAGAAATTCCATCCCAGTGCGCTTGCAGGCGTTGAGGGACTTCAGAAATTCGTAAGCTATATACGCGGATTTTTTGACCAGAAGGGAATGCATATGCAGTTCAATGTCGTTGACCGCGACACGCTGCTTGACGCTCAGAAGCATCCTGAAAAATACAAGACGCTCGTTGTGCGTGTTGCAGGCTACAGCGCACTCTTTACAACATTGTCGCGTTCACTTCAGGATGATATTATAGCGAGAACGGAGCAGGTATTCTAAAATGCAGGACTACTTAAAGGCGAAAGGGCGTATATTTGACATACAAAGATACTCCATTCATGACGGCCCGGGAATACGAACTATAATATTTTTAAAAGGCTGTCCGCTCCGATGCCGCTGGTGCTGCAATCCTGAGGGACAGGAATGGAAGCCGGTGAATATGATCGTCGAGGACAGCGTAAAGACCTACGGCGAGGATATAACAGTTGAGGAGCTTATGCCGCGCATAATAACGGACGAGTTCTATTTCCGACGCAGCGGCGGAGGGATAACGCTCTCCGGCGGTGAATGCCTCGCGCAGCCCGATTTTGCACCGCATATCCTGCACGCGTGCCATGATATGGGATACAATACGGCTATAGAGACAACGGGCTATCAGAAATGGGAGATAATCGAGAAGTATCTGCCGTATCTTGACTATGTCCTTATGGATATAAAGCACACCGACAGCGCAAAGCACAAGGAGTTTACGGGAGTTGACAACGATCTGATCCGGGAAAACGCGGAAAAATTTGCCCGATCGGGCGTCGATCTTACTATACGCGTCCCCGTAATACCGACCTTTAATAATACGCCGGAGGAAATACGGGCAATATCGGAATTTGCCGCGTCGCTGCCGAATGTAACAAAGCTTCATCTTCTGCCGTACCATCGTCTCGGACAGGGAAAGTATGATGGATTAGGCAGGGAATATACTATGCGCCATATCGAACCGATGACAGGCGATTATATGAGAATGCTGCTTAAAGAAGCGCAAAAAAGCGGAATTTACTGCCAGATCGGCGGCTAAAGAATACGAAACAAAACAGCCGGAGCCACAGAGTGCTTCGGCTGTTTGCTGAGTATTTGCGGCAATTTTGTATTTTATCTTTACTTTTAAGAAAAAATTTAGTATAATAGGATATGGTATCAATTCAGAATGCCGCAAAAAAAACGGCGGAACGGAGAATTATAATATGACTAAGGCTGATTTGTTTAAGCAGAAGATCAATGGACAAAACATAACGGTGATCGGAATAGGCATATCAAATTTGCCGCTTATAAAATATCTCACGAGCGCGGGCGCGAATGTAACGGCGCGTGACGCGCATGACGCGCAATGGCTCGGAGATAATTACAAGGCGTGCGAGGAGCTGGGCGTAAAAACGATTTTAGGTGACGGTTATCTGGATAATATAACCGATAATATTATTTTCAAAACTCCCGGTATGCGCTATGATATTCCGCAGCTTGCCGAGGCGGCGGAACGCGGAGCGCAGATCACATCGGAGATGGAAACATTTTTCGAGCTATGCCCGTCACACATCATCGCCGTTACCGGCTCTGACGGAAAAACGACCACAACAACTCTTATACATGAAATGTTAAAGCGTGCCGGATACAAAACATGGCTCGGCGGAAATATAGGAAAGCCGCTCCTGTCTGAGGTGGGCGATATGACAGAGAGCGATTATGCTGTTTTAGAGCTATCGTCATTCCAGCTCCATACGATGAAATATTCGCCGGAAACGGCAGTAATAACCAATCTCAGCCCAAATCATCTTGACTGGCATAAGGATTATGATGAATATATAGAAGCAAAAACAAACATATTTCTTCATATGTCGAGGGATAATAAGCTTATTCTGAACGCCGACAATGATGACAGCATGGCGCTTAAATCAAAGGTGAGGTCAAAACTTGTCACTTTCTCGCGCAAGGGTAATGGCGATATATCGTTAAAGGACGGCGCTATCGTATACAATGGAAGAAAGATACTTGATATATCCGATATAAAGATACCCGGAATGCATAATGTCGAAAACTACATGGCGGCAATAGGTGCAGTAGACGGACTTGTCGATGATGACTGCATAAGGGATGTCGCGCGTTCGTTCGGCGGCGTGGCGCACAGGATTGAGCTTGTAAGGACGCTTGACGGCGTAAGATACTACAACAGCTCAATAGATTCAAGCCCGAACAGAACAATAAACACGCTTAATGTGTTCGATAAAAAGGTTATAATGATCGCCGGCGGCAAGGATAAGGGAATACCGTATACAGATATAGGCGAGCCGATCGCCGACCGCGTAAAAACGCTTATCCTTATCGGCGCGACGGCGCAGAAAATAGAGGACGCGCTCATTGCCACAGGCAGAAGCGGTGAGGTGAATATAATACGCGCGGCGACATATCCGGAAGCTGTAAGAGCCGCTCATGATAATGCCAAAGACGGAGATGTGGTATTGCTCTCGCCTGCGTCAACGAGCTTTGATATGTTCAGAAATTTTGAGGAACGGGGGAACCTGTTCAAGGAGCTTGTAAACAAACTTTAAGGAGTGTGGATTATGCGCGAGCTTATATTAAAGCTCAGTGAGATGAGAGGTATCTCCGGACATGAGTACAGAATAAACAAGGAAATAGCAAAATTATTTGAGCCTTATTGCGACAGCGTTAAGATCGATGCGCTCGGCTCTGTAATAGCTGTTCGCAGATGCGGAGAGTACAACGCGCCGAAGGTGATGATAGAGGCGCATATGGATGAGATCGGATTTATGGTCTCATCTGTTACGGATGAGGGATTTATCACCTTTGTCAATGTCGGCGGAGTTGACGAGAGGATACTTCCGTCACTTGAAGTGACGATACATGGAAAACGGGACATTTACGGAGTTATATCCACGCCGCCGTCTGATAGCTATGACAGCGAGAAGAGCTATAAGGCTGAGGATATGGCTATAGATACCGGGCTTGATGCCGATACGGTAAAGGAGCTTGTGTCAATTGGTGACAGCATAACGATGGCGCAGTCTGTCGGAGAGCTGGGAAAGAAGCAGCTCAGCGCAAAAACAATGGACGACAGAGCAAGCGTCGCCGCTCTTATAGGTGTTATGAAGAAGCTTTGCAAAAAAAACCTGCATTGTGATGTATATGCCGTTGCGGCGGTGCAGGAGGAGGTCGGCTGTCGCGGCGGGAAAACGACATCCTTTGGTATCGCACCGGATATGGCGATAGCGGTCGATGTTACGCACGGGATAACGCCCGATAACAGCGAACGCGCGTTTGAAGTAGGCAAGGGACTTACAATATCGACAGGACCCAATATCCATCCGCGCCTTTTCCAAAGGCTTGAGGATACTGCCGATTTTTACAAGATACCGTACGATATAGAGGTTGACGGCGGCGCGACCGGCACGGATGCGTGGCCTATACAGGTGTCGGGAGGCGGCATTGCGACCGCGCTCCTGTCAATGCCGCTCAAGTATATGCACACAGCTGTTGAAACGCTTGCCGTATCGGATGTTGAGGCGGTTCGCGATCTTATAGCGAATTTCATCGAGGGATTGGAGAGTGATATATCATGGCTTTCGATTTAAAGCGGCTCAGCGAGCTCAACGGCGTTGCCGGCTGCGAGAGCGAGGTACGCGAATATATCCTGTCCGAGCTTGACGGAAGATGCGATGATATTTCCGTAGATGCGCTGGGAAATATAACTGCATACAAAAAGGGCAGAGACAGCAGCAGAAAGCTTCTTATAGGCACAAATATGGACGAGGTCGGGCTTATAGCCGACAGCATAACCGATAAGGGATATATCAAATTCAAGGCTGTGGGCGCGATAGACGCGCGTATGCTCATATCAAAGCGCGTTGAGATCGCCAGAAGCGGAGCGTCGGGCGTTATAGGCATGAAGGCGGTGCATCTTACTACAAAGAAGGAGCGAGAGACTGCCGTTAAAATACAGGATCTATATATCGACATAGGTGCAAAAAATAAAAAGACTGCTGAAATGTTTGTAAAAAAGGGCGATTATATCGCATTTGATACGCGATTTATGAGCCTTGGCGACAGCATAAAGGGCAAGGCACTCGGCAGATTTGGCGTTGTTGCGCTGATGGATGCGATCGTCTGTGAGCCTGCCTACGACACATATTTTGTGTTTTCTACGCAGCGGGAGACGGTTGCCATGCCGTCCGGACGGGGCATGATGACGGCTGCATACAGAATACAGCCCGACTATGCCGTTATAATAGATACGTTGTCATCCGATGACACATACAGATCTGAGCGGTGTTCCGCAAAACTCGGCAAGGGCGCAGTCATCGAGTATATTGACAAGACGAGTATTGC
>CAJONM010000168.1 GCA_905235885.1 uncultured Clostridia bacterium | reverse complement strand
TAGCGGCTCGTCAAACAGCTATTTCCCGGATGCTGCATCCATAAACGGAACAAAGGCAAATCAGTGTCTTACAGCCGATATACTCGGCGATTGGCGCGAAGAGATAATAATGCCGCGCTCGGACAATAACGCGCTCAGAGTTTTCATTTCCGCCATACCGACTGACTACCGTTTATATACGCTCATGCACGATTGCCAGTACAGAATGGGAGTAGCTACGGAAAATGTCGGATATAACCAACCTCCGCATACGAGCTATTACATAGGATCGATAGCATTGGCGAGTGACAGTGAAAGATCGTTCAACTATCTTGACCCGACGGCGGGATATGCAACTATAAATATGGTCGATCCCGATAAAAATATAATAATAGACATAGACGGCATGAGAGTCACGCTTCAAAACGGTGTGGAAATGGTGGGGGAGATTTATGTTGTATTCTACGATGAATATAATAAAATGCTGTCGGTAGAGCATGCGGATGCGCAGGAAAAACTGATATACATGCAAAGCGCGGAGGACGCTGTCAGCGCGAAGGTGATCATGTGGGACAGCTTATCATCGCTCAAGCCCGTATGCGGCTCAAAAGTGGTTGATTTAAGGCAATAACAAATACTGCACAATATTTTGCGAATATTGTGCAGTATTTATGTATAAGCATAAAAATATCCAATATTTTTGTTATATTGGTTGACAACGATATGCGCCGATGATATAATCATTTATGAAAATATAATTCATAAAGGAGTTTTTTTATGGACAAGGAAACAAAACAGCAGCGATTTTCAAGGATCTCAGCGGCAAGAAAGGATAAGATAATAGATACGCTGCGACTGCTCGAAAACTGCTCAAATAAATCAAATTATGAATATTCATCAGAGGAGATAAACGGCATATTCAACGAAATAGAGGCGGCGGTAGCCGATGCCAGATCTGCGTTCGGCGGCAGCGGCAAGGAAAAAAGGATCGATATTTTCCGCAAGGGCTTTGAGGCGGAATATACATGGCTTGCCGGATTTATGCGTAATGTTGACAGGTTCGGGAACAGAGAGGCGATGTATGAGCCTGTTTCAGATATACACTGGTCATATTCCGAGCTTAATGAGGATGCGAACAGCTTTGCAAACTCAATGATGAATACGGGAGTGGGCAAGGGCGATGTTGTTATGTATCAGCTTCTGAACTGCCCGGAATTTGTGTTTATCTATATCGCCTGTCATAAGACGGGTACGGTGAGCTGCCCGATAAACTTCCGTCTTTCCGCCGGAGAGATAGCCCAGATGATCGACGACAGCAAGCCGAGCATATTTGTATACGAGGCGATAAATAAGTCTGCCGTTGAAGGGGCTTTAAAGCTTGTAAAATTCAAACCGAAAACGATTTTGATGATAGATGACGGCAAGGACACACAGCCTATAGCCGGAACGGGATTATATTCGGCATTTGTCAAGATGGCGCCAAAGGGTGATCCCCATCTGCCATGGGGGCTTTCAATATACGATGAAACGACAAGGCTCTACACATCGGGAACTACGGGAAATGCGAAAGGTGTTTGTCTTACGAGCATCAATGAGGTCTTGAGCGCGCATGATGTTATGATCCATTTTCCATTTTCGTCACTGGATAAGTCGATGAACACAACACCATGGTTCCACCGCGGCGGACTTCATTCAGGCGGCATAACGCCAACGCTGTATGCCGGCGGAGCGGTCGTGATAATGCGTAAGTTCGATCCGGTAAAGACATTAAAATATATTGAGAATAATAAGCTGACATTTGTAATAGGTGTGCCAAATGTTTTGGAGCTTCTCGTTGAGGAACAGGAGCGCAAGGGCTATGATCTGAGCTCATTAAAGGGCATTGTAACCATGGGCAGTCCGCTTGAGCGCGCGGCGTGCATCAGGTATCAAAGAGTGCTTACGCCGAATATATTTAACGGGTACGGCACAACGGAGACCTTCTGGAACACATTCCTGCGCCCGACAGATCTACCTGCTATGGCAGGTACAGCCGGAAGCGCGTGTAC
>CAJONM010000167.1 GCA_905235885.1 uncultured Clostridia bacterium | reverse complement strand
TGGGTATAACTCCCTCATTTGTATTCACATTATACTATATTTTCCACATATAGTCAAGTAGAATTTTTATTTTTCTTCCTCTGCGTGATGTATTAAAACACTTCTTTGCCAGTCTTCATAGAGTATTTTATACGCATCGTGGATTTTCTGTTCCCTATCCGACTTCGCAGATTTTGGATGATGATGTATTATAACCGCCCCATCGGGCGTTTTTTCTGTCGTTGTTGTCCATTCGCGATCGTCCATATCCACCACCTCAATAAAAATGTATAAGCGAATAAATACGCTGCATATGGATTACTATATTTATTCATAAGGAAGTGTAAAAATGTCAGATTATAAAAGACGCGTTGCGGAGTATCTCAGGAAAAGCAGATCGGATGACAGCACAGAAAGCGTTGACCAGACCCTGGCAAGACACCATCAGATGCTTGCCGATCATGCAGCAAGATGCGATATATCGGTCACAAAAATATATAAGGAGGTCGTTTCAGGGGACGGGCTTTTTACCCGTCCGCAAATGATAGCAATGCTCAGCGATATTGAAAAGGGGTGCTATACGGCTGTTCTGTGTATGGATATTGATCGTCTGGGTCGTTCATCAACGAAAGACAGCGGCATTATTATGGAGACCTTGCGTGATAACGATTGCATGATAATAACACCCGAAAAGGTATATGACCTTTCGGACGAAATAGATGAAATGACCGTGGAGCTTAAATCGTTTTTTGCAAGGCAGGAGCTTAAAGCAATCCGAAAAAGATTAAAACGGGGCGAAGTAGCAACTCTTAATGCCGGTGGACATACGGGAGCCGTCCCATACGGATATAAGCGTATATGGATAGGAAAAACTCCTTCCCTTGAGGAGGAGCCTTATCAGGCAAATATCGTAAAAATGATATTTGCGTATTATCTCAATGACGGTATCGGCACATATCTTATTGCACAAAAGCTCGACACTCTGGGAATAACAGCCCCCGGCGGCGGAACATGGTCGCGGTCATCCGTTCGTATGATACTTACTAATCCTATATATAAGGGTGACATTATCTGGAACAGGACCAAAACGCTGAAAAGGAAAAAACCAACCGATAAATACCGGCAAACAAACAGAAATGAAGATGAATGGATAGTTGCGCGCGGTTTGCATACGGCGATCATCTCAGAAAGCGATTTTAACCAAGCAAAAGAATTGATGAGCCGTCGTTCCTCAAAGACAAAATTTACAGGCACTATCAAAAATCCGTTTTCAGGGCTGATGTTCTGCATCAATTGCGGCAAGCCCATCCAGCGGCAGCTTGATAACGGTCGGGAGCGGTTGCTGTGTACGACAAAGGGCTGTACTTCTTCAATATCTATGTATATTATTTATGAAATGATCAAGGATATGTGCAGACAAATATTTCAAGACTATCGCTTTGAGCCTGATAACCGAGTCAATGAAAAGGCTGAAATTTTATCATCGCGCATAAGATCTCTTAATTCAAGGCTTACCGCGCTCAGCGAGCAATACGGCGGTTTAAATGATCTGTTGGAGCAGGGCGTATACGATATTCCTACATTTTTTGAACGGCAAAAGATACTCGGCGAAAGAATAGAAGCCGCAAAAAAAGAAAAGGATGCATTGACCGAGGAGCTTGACCAATGCATCAGAAGCGATAAACAAACTATCGTACCGACCTTTGACGATATGCTGCGCGACTGGCATATGCTCGATCCTGCACGCATCAATGCGGCATTGAAGCAGCTTATCGGTACGATCGGATATAAAAGAGACAGCCGTTTAAGGAAAAACAGTACATTCCTGCTGGAGATCCGGTGGAATATCTGAATTTACATCAAATATGCACAGTCTTCATCTCGGCAGCTGTCAAATATTTTATCTGTATGTATACATACAGCCTCACGGAAGTTTGTTCCCAAACTGCCCTGAGAATTAGAACAATTATTCTGCATAAAAACTTCTCCTTCCATTTTTAAGGCTTTAAACCTTTGAAGTATAATATGACAGAGAAATATATTATGTTACATTATTTGCTTACAGCGTCACATTCGCAGCAAATGTATTTAGTGACATCATATACAGAGCCATCAGGCATGGTAAGACGCGCATTTATACCGTCGGGGACTTTGCACTCATATATGAATTTCCCCCTATCAAGCCTCCAGGACGAATAAATCTCACCATGAGGAGTAATATAGCTGCCCTTGGCGTATGCAAGTAAACCTCCGTAATGTGGTTTTAGTTCTACCGACGAATAGCCCGGCGCGGACGGCTGTATTCCCAAAACATCGCTGTAGAGCCATTGCCCGATCGCTCCGTATGTATAGTGATTGAATGAATTCATCGACCGATCGGCTATCGTATCTGTTTTGGCATCATATGAATTCCAGCGCTCCCATATGGTAGTTGCCCCGTTCTTAACGCTGTAAAGCCAGCCGGGGCATTCTTCCTGTGTAAGCAAATCAAACGCCGTATCCGCACAGCCGCATTTCATCAGCGCCGGCGCAAAATGCGCTATACCCAAAAATCCGCCGAATATCCTGTTATTACGGGATGTAAATGTCCGCTTGAAGCATTCTGCCGCTCTTGGATATTTCTTTACATCTATGATATCAAAATCTATCGCAAGCGCGTACGCTGTCTGGCTTGGATGATGGACGCTGCCCTTTACATCCGAAAAATATGTATTATTTACATCGTCAACGCTCATCTCGCCCCAATAAGCGAGTGTTCCATCATCTTGCACCCACGCCTCACAAAATGATCTCTTTATTTTATCCGAAAGATCAAGATATTTTTTCTCATCTTCTTTTTTTTCGAGCACAGCCGCCGTCCTTGACAAAAGAGACGCGCTGTATGCCGCATATGCGGTTGCCGACAGTATAAACGGTGTGGAATGATCATACGCAAGATGATCGCCGCGCCGCTGCTGTATTTGAATATACGCTGTATGGGAAAGATCCGATTGCTCCGGCACTTGGGTACCGTTTACCGTCCTCAACCCGTTATATCTGTTTTGGGGGCTGTTTTGAAAATCCACCCACGCGCACATCATTTCATAATTTTCCTCTAAGATCTCCTTTTTTCCGTACGCCATATAAAGCTCCCATGGTACAATAACAGATGCATCGCCCCATCCGGCACAACCGCCGCGATTATCACCGCACAACGGAGCAATATCGGGAACTGAACCGTTTTTGTTATACATTATCTGCGCTTCTCTTAGATCCTTGAGCCATTTACGCATAAAATTATATATATTCATATTATAGGCCGCCGTTCTGACGAACGCTTGCGCGTCACCCGTCCATCCCATGCGCTCATTCCGCTGCGGACAATCGGTCGGAATGAGAAGAAAATTATCTCTTTGCCCCCATACACTATTGCTGTAGAGCTTATCGACAAGCTCATTT
>CAJONM010000166.1 GCA_905235885.1 uncultured Clostridia bacterium | reverse complement strand
TGCCGTAGGTTCAGGCGTTGCCGTCGGTTCAGGTGTCGCCGTCGGTTCGGGCGTTGCCAATATCGGCATATCCATCGGTGCTGCCATTGGAGCCGCAATAGTCACATCGCTTGCTCTGTACTCGCCTGTATAGTATACAACATCCGTAACATCCTTATCGACCTCGAAAATGAATGCCATGGACGGTGAAACCTCCTCGGTCCTTACCGCTGCCCACGAAACATATGTCTTTGTCGCATCCGAATATGTCGGTGAGAATATCGAGTTTGGCTGAGTTATACCGCCGACAGATACTCTGTATTTGGCATTATTCTTATAGTCAACCGTATATTTGTCCGCGCCGGCTGTGGAAACATCTGTCAGCGCCGTTACGCTCGATGTGCCGCCTGCCTGGGATGTGAAGATCTCAAGGACATTTCCTGTCTGTCTGTAGACTACGCCGTAATAAACATTTACATCCGTATCAAGTCCGTGCAGACTGCGCGCCGCCGCCGTAAGACGATTTGAGAAATCGGCATTATTCGTTGTTGACACGAACATATTACTGTAATTATTGCTTGCATCAAGCAGCAGTCTGTAGCCGTTTGCCTTTACATAACCATCCGACGAAACGAGATATTGGATAACATCGCCCTCGGACGGAACTGCGGCTATATCACTGTCAAACAATACCGTCTGGTCCTCACTGCCGTTTACCGATACAACTATTCTGCGGCATAATGTATCGTCGCTTGACATAGTCGTGCCGCTGATCTTCTGCACAACGGCGATCTTCGCCGACGGACGGAGCGAGCTCATACCGTCTGTTACAACCACAAATCTGTATACGGCACTGCTTGTGCTTCTGTCATACGCATATGCGGTATATGTGAAATCATCCTCGAAGCTTGATATCGATACCTTGCTTGCTGTGTTGTCCGATATATATTCGCTTATATCTATTATGCTCGTTACCGTATCGGAGATAGTGCAGCCCGCAAGCTTTGAGGTCGACTCTCTGTATGTTCCGGTGCCGCCGTACGGATCAAGCTCGGTACATGTCTTGAGCTTGCCGCCGACAAGCTTGTATGTGCATACCGTCTGTCCCGACATAACAAGCGCGCTGACAGCCGCGTTGTTTATCGATACTGTGCCGCCGGGATATGATGCCGTACCTGAAGTCGTACCGGTCGTCAGAAGTCTGTAGAACGCGTCACCCTCGGTATTGTTCTTACATACATAGCTCACTACCGCGCCGCTTGAATTTATAAGCTTAACGGATGGAGATGTGTTGCCGGAGTCGGTGTACATACCTACAAGTACGCCGTAATTTCTCGATGATACGCCGTCCTCTTTATATGCGATATATCCGAATGCATCAAGGTAAAGGACATATTGATCGCCGACACTGAAATCGAGCGCGCTCAGCAGGTTATCCGATACTATCTCATATTCCCTGCCATCCGCTTCTATGGTGTCTTCATCATCGTCAATGCTCGTAACATCAACAGAAACCGTATTGCTGCTTACATATGCCGTAACATAATCGTCATCTGTTATGTCTCTGAGATCAATATCGGGATTTGCTTCAATGGTGAGAATATCGTTTTCGTCAAGATCAAGATACGATATTTCCGTTTCATATTTGATAAACTTGACATTTGTATTATCATCCTCAGGATCCCAGCCCATTCTGGATGTGTTGTCCGACGAGCCGTTGAAATATATCCTTGCTCCGTTTGCGCCCGTCTGGACATTGGATACCACCGCGTCTATATAGTAGGATACCATAATATAGTCGTAATATCCGTCCGTTGATGTTGTTCCCGAATCGGTGCTGTCAACAAGAGTTACCGTGCCGACCTTGTTATCGCGGATATATGACGCGATATTGGCGGCTGTTATCGTCGTGTCGCGGTTGTTTACATAAAGTCTTATGGCGTTTGCAAGGTGGTATTTTGTTGTAGAGGTCGTTGCCTTGCTCTTATAAACCTCCATCTTGCCGCCGCCCGTTACATTTGCAATGAGCGCGGCTGTGTCGAGCGCGACATCGTCGGCATTGAACGATACCGTCCTTGACTCGCCGAATTTCGTTATTGACAGGATCGTGTATCTTCCGGAATCCTCGTTATAGTGTACCACAGCCTCGGAATATGAGAACATCATACTATCCGCCGCGGTCGAGCCTATATTCATTTTCTCAACGCGGTCATCGGCTGAGGTCGTTTCATATTCAAGATCGCGGAAGTTATCCGATACCTCGACCTTGTATCTTACCTCATTTTTATTGAGCATAGAGTCGCTCTGCGAATTTGCGATAACTCTGCCCTTTACATAATACGCGTTGTGATCCTCGGTAAGCAGCGATTTGTAAATACCGCCGTCGTCGCCGTCATATACGACTATTTTCGGTGCCTGAACATATCCGCCGGACATACTCGCCACCGGCATATATCCGCTTACCTCGCACAGCGGCGCCTTCATCGTGTTAAATACCATGGATGCGCACTGCTCTCTTGTGAGCTGAGTATCGTTTGACGCGGAAACGCTCTTTGATATTTTAAGTGTTGATGCCTGAGCAACATATCCGCTCGGCCAGCCGCCTGCACCCTCGGCGTATATCGTATATCCTATCGCCGCAACGAGCATCTTGCACGCCTGCGCAAATGTGACCTTATCATCGGGGCCGAAGGTCGTATCGTCATAGCCATCTATAAATCCGTCCGCCACGCCCTGCGCGATATATCCGGCAGCCCAGTGAACGGAAGTATTTGCCGCATCTGTAAATTTCGATGTCACCTGCGATGTGGCGGCATCACCCTCGCCCAGAGCCTCGACAACAAGCTTTGTAAATTCGGCTCTCGTTACGGGTTTTTCTGGATTGAACAAGCCGTTGTCATCACCGTCAACAACGCCTAAAGCCGTCAATGACTCGATCGCCTCCGAATACTGCGACCCTTCGGCAACATCGGGGAATGTCGCGCCGACAATGGGAATTGCCGATATTAGTATCGCAAATGACGCAAATATTGATATTATTCTTTTACTTTTCATCTGTCGGCTCTCCTTCCTTATACCGATCTTATACTATTATGATTTTACTACATTATATATGAAATGTCAACGCGTTCTGTCTATTATTTACAATTTGTTAATTTTTCCGAGCTGCTCAATATCCGAATTTTGCGGTATTTATGACGCACACCTTTGCGATGCCGTTCTCGATCTCTATAACTCCGTATGTGCCGCCGTATCTTGCGCTTCCGGGGTTTAGGAGGATGACTCCGTCAGTATTTCCCTCATACGCATCGTGCGTATGTCCGAAAACCGCGACATTGCAGCCGTTATCCCGCGCCGCTTTTGCAAGCGTGCGATAATCGCTTTCATATTTCACCCTGTGAGCGTGACCGTGCGCGGCAAATATCTTCACTCCGTCAATTTCCGCTATATCGCTCTGCGGCGCGTATGAATACATATCGCAATTGCCTGCCACATATCGTATATCCAGCTTCGGGTACAGGCGGCGCAGCTCCTGAGCGTCACCCACATAATCGCCCGTATGCAGCACCATATCGCATTGTATATTGTTTAAGACGCTCCGACAGAGGGAAATGTTCCCGTGTGTGTCGGAAAAAACGAGTATTCTTTTCATAGTATGATGATCCGCCCCTTTCCGCAAAACCGTTTTCCATAACGCATCGGAAATATTTTACCACATATTCCGCCGCTTGTCAAAGAAAAAACCTGTCGAACGATTATATGCTTTCGACAACCGTTTTCGACAGGCTTTTCAGAATGCTTGTGGTAAAATCATAAAAAAGCCATGAAAGGAACAACAGATAATGAATATAAAAAAAACGGCGCTGCGCCTGCCGCGGCTCGATGATATTATACCGTCTGTCATGCTCATACTCGCGTCCCGCGCCTCGGTGCTCGGAATGATGCCGTTCGGGATCGCGTTTTTCGCGGCGGTATTCGGCCAGAGACTTACATATATAGGTGTGGCGGCAGTGTGCATAGGAATATTGACATCGGGCGGCGTTGCGCTGCTTCCGAAATATCTGATAGCGATGATGATCTTTCGTCTGGCGATACGATATTTCCGCCGCAGCGGCGAATTTTTGCGCGCCGCCTTCTGCGGCGTATCGCTGCTTATGGGCGGCGCGATCATGATGCTCGGCGGCATAGACAGCCTTTACTCCGTTTTTCTGCTCGTTACCGAAAGCGTCATCGCCGCGCTGATGTGTATAGTGTTTAGCAAATCACAGATAGTATCGGATGATTTCTCAAAACGCGGCAGGATGGGCGCGGAGGAATACATATGCGCCGCCGTTGCCGTCGGCGCGATAATATCGGGGCTTAACGGGCTTTTTATCGGTGTTGTGGGAATATCTAACATTATGTCGGTATATGTCATTCTCATAACCGCTCTGAATGCGTCCGTTGCCGTATCGGCGGCAACGGGACTTTGCATTGGCTTTATGCTGTCGATGTCATCGTCATCATCTCTTATCATGATGGGTATTTTCGGAATGTGCGCCGTTTTCGCAAGCCTTATGAACGGATATAAACGGATCGGATGCGCGATCGGGTATATGTGCGGTGCGGCGATCTCCCTTATATATGCCAAAAGCGCCTACGAGCTGCCGATAAATATTTACGATTCCGCCGTCGGCGCGGTGCTGTTTATCGCAACTCCGGCGGTCGTACATGAATATTTCAGGACATTTTTTGACAAGTCCGTTCAGGTCGAGAAAGTCGATCCGATGCAGCGGATGCGGCAATATCTTACAGCGCGACTGAGAAGTACCGGAGACGCGTTTGGCAGTCTGCACGAGTGCTTTCTCGCCGTTTCGGAGGGGCGGCTGAAAAAATATTCCGATGATATGGGCGCGATCCTGGACGAAACGGCAACGCGCGTATGCAAAAGCTGTAAGCTACGCGGCAAATGCTGGCAGACGGATTTCAGGCGTACATATAAAAATATCCTTGAGCTTGTCGGCATAATAGAGGCGGAGGGCGCGCTTACGCCGGAAAATGCTCCGTCCCGTTTCTGCGAGCGGTGCGAACGCGCCAATATTTTCATATACGAGATAAACCATGTATATGAACTGTATCGCCGCGATATGCTGCGCCGCGCCGACGCGGTCACCACCCGTAACCTTATATCAAACCAGTATAACGAGCTTCATCATCTGCTTGATATGATGGCGTCTGATATCGAGAGCGGATTTATTTTCCTCGAAAATGAGGAGGAACGGATCGTGGACGCCCTTGACAGCATCGGCGTTATGCCGTATGAGGTGAGCGTGGTCGAAAATGCCGGCGGAAGCTGCGAGATATATCTTCGTCTGCCCCCGACAGTGCACAGAGCTGCCGTTGAGGGCGTGCTGTCCTCCGTTATGGACAGGGCGGTCGCTTTTGAAAAATCGGAGCGAGGACTGAGCAAGTATGTTTCGCGCCCCGGATATATCGTTGACTGCTCCGTCTTGCAGCTGCCTCAGCACGGCTCGAATATAAACGGCGACAGCGTGACCGTATTTACCGATTCCAGAAGCAGATTTTTCGCCATTGCCGCCGATGGGATGGGCAGCGGCAGAGAGGCACAGTACGAAAGCGCCGCCGTATTGCGGCTCCTTACAAGCTTTCTAAAGGCAGGGATAGGCGTTATGACGGCGATCTCCATTCTTAATTCATCCATGTGCATCAATATGGACAGGGAGATGTTCTCTACGATAGATCTCCTCTGTATAGACCTCTATACGGGCAAGGCAGAGCTGTATAAGATAGGCAGCGCGGAAACGATGCTGCTCTCGGGCGGAGATGTAAAGGCAATATCCGCCGCCTCCGCGCCTATCGGGATAGTTGAGCATATAACTCCCGACAGGAAGCGGCTTGAGCTTGCCGAGGGTGATATTGTCCTGCTTATGACCGACGGTATCACAGAATCGGGATATACCGTTTCAAAAACGGACTGGATACGAAGCATACTGATAAAGCCGCATAACACCATGGACGAGCTTGCGCACGAGGTGATCGACACCGCACTGTCAAAAAGCCGCGGCACCGCCGAGGATGATATGAGCGTCATTGCCCTGCGCGTTATGGGCGTATAAAAAAACCAAAACATCCATATTTTTACAAGCATATAAAAAAGCATAGCGAGGCAAAATAAAATTGCGCAGAACTCTTGCGCAACCATTTCTATTATATCTATATTGGGAGGTACTCGCTATGAGTTGTAAGTGTAACGAAAACATCAAATGTACCGTATCACAGTGCAGAAACCATGCAGGTGAGAAGGATTACTGCACACTGTCATCGATCATGGTCGGAACACACGAATCGAACCCGACTATGATAGAGTGTACGGATTGCACATCATTCGAATTAAAGTAAGTGAGAGGGCGCGTGCCCTCTCATTTCATTTTGCCTCTATTATCTGCTTCATCGTGGTGAGCCCGTCCCATATCATAAACTTATATGAGCTGTAGCTGACGGTTTCATTTCCCAAATATACCGTAAGCTGCCGCTTGGGGACCATATAAATATCCTGTATGTCAACATCGGCAAGAACGCCGTTTTCGTCATATAGCGCGACCATCACGCTTATATTCTGCCCGTCGATATCGTCGCCGAAGCACAGGTCACAGGTGTATATGCCGTTTGTCATATCGGCATTTTTGACGAGCAGAATATCCTTTCGTATGTTCGCCGTATCGAAATCATCATCGGGTACGGTGGGAAGCGCGTATTGATATGTGAAGCCGCTTGAGTCGCTGCTGTCGGGAATGTGATTGTTCGCGCTCGCATTGCAGAATGCCTGCTCGCCCTTGGCAAAGAAATAATACGCATATATATCATAAATATCGTATAGGTTTTCTTCAATGCAATACTCGGCGTACTGATCATCCCATGTTACATCGACCCAGTAATATTTATCGTCATCAAGCCGTACCATATCCCACGCATGATCGCCGTTGCCGTAGCCGACAACATATATCACATCCAGACCGAGCGCGTTAAGAACGAGCTGGAATGCCTTTGAATAGCCCTCGCATACGGCCTGCGTCGATTCGTCCCCGTCAAGCACTCCCACAATATTGTGCGCAAATCCATCCTGCAAGGGGTTACCGTCATCGTCATAGCCGTAGGTCACATCCGCCATAATATCGTCATGCACCTGCTTTACTATTTTATATTCACTGACCACGCTTGCCGTTCTTGCCGAATCGATGTATCGGCTTACATTGCTGTCGATCGCCTCTTCAAGCTGTCTTCTGGTGTTGTAGTACTGATAACCGGCATCGTCAAACAGGTACGGGTATATATATCCGCTACCGTACAATATGCCGTATGAAAGCCAATAATATTCCGGATGATCATTTCGGAACGCGTAATATACCTCTACCACATCATCTGACGAAAGAGAACTCTCCATAATATATGCGTGATTTTCGCTTTTGAGCTTGGGAAGCAGATAATATCCGCGGTTTTCACCTCCGACATTGAGCGTTGTCAGACTCAGATCGCCTGTGTAATCCCTAAGCGCCTCGCATCTTGCTTTAAGCGTGTCATACATACGCTGACGCGCCGCCGCCTTTGGACGGGTCGCAAGATCCTTATATCCGTAATCACTGCCGTAATTGAAAAACTCACACGGGTTCTTGGTAGTGTTGGCATCTGCCATCGGCACATTTTCGCCCATGCGCAGCCCATTATTTTCCGATATGTCTATCTCCGTCGCTTCGCGGATAACTCCACCCGATACGGGATAAATTTCGGGAACGGGCGCAGCAGACGCGCTGATGCAGCCCGCGTTCGCGGCAAGCATCATAACAGCCGCCATAATGCTGCTTATAATCTTTTTCATATATCAAACCCCTTTCTGTTTCCGCTACATAAATCCTCTTTTATTTTATAGCAGAATTTGTGGTTTGTCAAGAATTTTATTTTAAGGCGTTGACTTTTTGTTTTTTTGGTGCTATAATCCCGTTATCAGATTAAAAAAGAGGTGTTTTATATGGCAAAGGGCAATATTTCCGTCGATTCGGAAAATCTGTTCCCTATCATAAAAAAATGGTTATATTCGGATAAGGATATATTCCTGCGCGAGCTTGTTTCAAACGGCTGCGACGCAATAACAAAATTCAAGAAGATCGCGCTCGCCGGCGAGGCGGAGGCGGACGAGAGCTACAAAATAACCGTAACGGTCGACAAAGCCGCCAAGCAGCTTATAATAAGCGATAACGGCATCGGTATGACAGCCGAGGAAATAGATAAATACATCAATCAGATAGCATTCTCGGGCGCGACGGAGTTTCTGGAGAAATACAAGGATGAAAACGATCACAACTCGCAGATAATCGGGCATTTCGGTCTGGGCTTTTACAGCGCGTTTATGGTGTCGGAGTCGGTGGAGATAGACTCGCTTTCATATCTTGACGGCGCAACGGCGGCAAAATGGGTATGTGACGGGAGCATGGAATTTGAGCTGACAGACGGAAGCCGCACAGAGCGCGGCACAACGATTACGCTCAATATCGCCGAGGACAGCACGGAATTTTTGGAGGAGTTCAAGATCCGCGAGATACTTAATAAATATTGCTCCTTCCTGCCGGTCGAGGTGTATCTTGAAAGCACAGGCGAGAAAAAGGACGATGATGCCGTTGAGCCGAAGCCGATAAATGAGACAGATCCGCTCTGGATGAAAAAGCCGTCCGACTGTAAGGATGAGGATTACAAGGAATTTTACAGAACGGTATTTATGGATTTCAACGAGCCGCTGTTCTGGATACATCTGAATGTTGATTATCCGTTCAACCTCAAGGGCATACTCTATTTCCCGAAGATAAACCATGAATTTGCCGGGATAGAGGGACAGATAAAGCTGTTTAACAATCAGGTATTTGTTGCGGACAATGTAAAGGAAGTCATACCGGAATTTCTTATGCTGCTAAAGGGCGTCATCGACTGCCCCGATCTGCCGCTCAATGTATCGCGGAGCTTCCTGCAAAACGACGGATATGTAAAAAAAATATCCAATCATATAACACGCAAGGTCGCCGACAAGCTCGTAAGCCTGCACGACCAGGACCCGGAGAGCTACGCGAAATACTGGGAGGATATAAATGTATTCGTCAAATACGGCTGCGTAAGAGACGATAAGTTCTACGATCGGGTAAAGGACGCGATAATATACAAGGATATTGACGGAAAATATGTAACGATTAATGAGCTTACCGACGGAAAGGAAAAGGCGGACATATACTATATATCCGACGCGCGCGGACAATCTCAGTACATAAATATGTTCAGGGAGCAGGGCTTGAACGCCGTTGAGCTGCCGACGATGATGGACACGCACTTTATCTCATTCCTTGAGATGAAAAATCCCGATATAAAGTTCAGGCGTATCGACTCGGCAATATCGGACATTGCCGATGAGTCGCAAAACGATGAAGCCGCCGATAAGGCGCTTACAGATGCTTTCACCGCCGAGCTTGGCGAAGAGGGGCTTAAAATAGAGGTGCAGAGGCTGAAGAACACATCTGTGCCGGCGGTCATACTTCTCGGCGAAGAGTCGCGCCGTATGCAGGAGATGTACAGGAGCTACGGTCAGCAATTCGCCGGTATGGCGGATATGTTCAAGGACGAGTTCACTCTCGTTATAAACAGCGCAAATCAGCTCATACAAAAGCTCCCGTCGCTTGACGAGGACAGCAGAAAACTTGCGATAAACCATATATACGACCTTGCGAAGATCTCGCACAGTCCGCTTGACGCGGAGCATATGAGCAGGTTTATAGCACGCTCGAACGAGCTTTTGGAAAAGCTTCTGTAAAAAATACATTTTTTTGAACATATTAAGAATGTATTTATCCGCGCTTACAACTATTAAATCATACTTACAAATCGCCACAACGCCTTGATTTTGCGGCATTTTGATGATAAAATATCATCATCAAAAGCGAGGTGGTGACGCAATGGAAAAGGATATTTCGATATTGGTGATAGATGACGATACCGCGTACGCAAAGGGTCTTGCCGAATATGCCCGATCCTGCGGCAGATTTCTTGACGCGGCGTATGCCTGTGACGGGCTGTCGGGACTGGAGCTGCTCGCTACGCTCGATACGGATGTCATCGTGCTGGATTCGATAATGCCGCGTCTTGACGGGATCGGGTTTTTGCGGCGGCTCAGAGACAGCGGATATGAAAAAAAGCCCGTTATAATAATGAATATGGAGTCATCCTTTAACGGACTTATCCACGCGGCGGCGGAATATGGCGTTGATTATTTTATGATAAAGCCTCAGAAATTCAGCGAGGTATGCGAAACGGCGTATGATCTTTGCACCGCATCTGTGCGACAAAAGACGGAGACGGCAGCAGACCCGACGGATAAAAGCGTAGGTATGTTTTTGAAAAGTCTCGGTATACCGGCGCATCTGAGCGGATATAGATATATACGCGCGGCAATACTTATGACGGCTCAGGATGCACAGCTGCTCATGCCCATAACAAAGAAGCTGTATCCGACGATAGCGGAAAGATACGGCACTACGAAAAGCTGTGTTGAACGCGCGATCCGCCATGCGATAAGCGTTTCATGGAGCCGCGGAAATAAGAAGCTTATTACCGATATATTCGGATATTCAAGCGATAATAAAAGCATTCCGCACCCTACCAACGCCGAATATATTGCCATGGCGTCCGATGATTTCCGACTGCGCATCAAGCATAATATGATATGAAAAAACAGGATACCGTCCCTTGCAAAACGGTATCCTGTTTTTTATTTAACGCAAAGCAGATTATATTCTTATTTTGTAACTCTTACCGCGCCTGCATAATGCGATATGCGGTATGATGTGTTTATCGATGAAATTTTAACCACATCGCCCGTCTGCGGAGCGTGTATCATATTTCCGTTTCCGACATATATGCCGACATGGCTTATTCCTCTGCCGCTTGAGAAGAATACCAGATCGCCTGCGCAAAGCTCTGAGCGGCTTATCTTGCGCCCTGCGCTGTACTGCGCCGCCGCCGTCCTCGGTACGGAGATGCCGTTTGCGCGGCATACATACTGGACAAGACCGCTGCAGTCAAAGCCCGAAGGACTTGTTCCGCCCCATACATATCGTACTCCGAGATATTTCATCGCACTGCCTACGATCGACTGACCGCCGCCCGATGCCGACGGTGTATATTTGATCGACGGTGCGCTGCCGCCTGATACCGCGCTGCTCGAAGCTGCCGCTGCCGCCGCTGCTCTGCGAGCCTCTTCCGCCTTTTGAGCGGCTATGCGCTTGATCTGGGCATGGACTTCATCCTTTTTAACCCAATCGCCCGTAAGCTCAACGCCTGTGCTGAGTATATAGCCTGTAGAGTAATCGCTGCCATATACTACCTTAACATAATCACCTTCCTGACCTACTACTATAAGATCCTCATTTGTGCCGACAGTTCCGACACTGCCCGACTCTACGCTGCCGCCCTCACGGACAATAAGTCCGCTTTCGGCTGTTACGCGCGCCTTTTTGTAATGATCG
>CAJONM010000165.1 GCA_905235885.1 uncultured Clostridia bacterium | reverse complement strand
TGTGAAATTACTATTTTTTCGGTTTTGATTTGAATATGAGTGCAACCAGAAATCCGAATATCAGCGCGGCGGATATTCCGGCGGCTGAGGCGGAAAGTCCGCCGGATATAATACCGAGCGCGCCTTGCTCATCAATTGCCTTGATAACGCCCTTGCACAGCACCGCGCCGAAACCCGTCAGCGGAACACCTGCTCCGGCTCCGGCAAATTCCGAAAGCGGCGCATACAATCCGAAAAGCTCCGCAAATACACCGGCAACAACGAATGTCACAAGAATACGGGCAGGAGTGAGCTTTGTTTTATCTATCAGTATCTGTCCGATAACGCATATCAGACCGCCAACCGCAAATGCTTTTAAATAATCCATATCGCACCTCAATTCTCTATCGCAACGGCGTGCGCTATCGCCGGTATGCTTTCGCCCTGCAAAACGGTGATCGGATTCATAAGAGCACCTGTTGCCGCAACGAGTACGCGGTGGTATCTGCCGTTTTCCATTTCGGGCAGGATATGACCGGCAAGTACGGACGCGCAGCAGCCGCAGCCGCTGCCGCCGGCGTGGACATCCTGTTCATTTATATCGTATATCATTTTTCCGCAATCGTTATGTCTGTCGCGGATGTCATAGCCGCTTTCCGCGAGCATATCGCATAAAATGTCAGAGCCTATGACCCCGAGATCGCCCGTCAGGATAAGGTCGTAGTAATCGGGAGTTCTGCCGGTATCTTTAAAATGCGCCGCAATCGTATCCAGAGCCGCCGGAGCCATTGCCGCGCCCATGTGGCTTACATCTGTTATGCCCTTGTCCACTATTTTGCCTGTTGTTATATGCGTTACGCGCACGCCTGAGCCGCGATCGGAAAGGATCACCGCGCCTGCTCCCGTAACCGTCCATTGCGCCGACGGCGTGCGCTGTCCGCCGTATTCGAGCGGATTTCTGTATTGCTTTTCCGCACTGCAAAAATGGCTTGATGTCAGACACAGAGTGCGATGCGCAAATCCTGCCGATACGAGTATCGCGCCGAGCGATATGCTTTCGGTCATGGTCGAACATGCACCGTAAAGCCCTAAAAACGGTATGTTTGTATACCGTAATCCGTAATGCGCGGCGGCGCATTGGTTCTGAAGGTCTCCCGACAGCACATAGTCGATAACATCGTTTGAAAAACCGCATTTTTCAAGCGCAAGCTCCGCGGCTCTTTTTACGAACGCGCTCTCTGCCAGATCCCATGATTTCTGTTCCATTTTATCGTCCTTTGCGATCATATCAAAGGCATCCTTCAGCGGTCCCTCGCCCTCCTTTGCGCCTACTACGGCGGCGTGTGATATGATATATACAGGCGTGTCGAGCACAGCCGTTTGTCTGCCGCACTTACCGTTCATTTTATATTCCTCCTCATACATTTTTAATCTTATTTTGCCAAACGGCGCGATTTGTATTCAAAAATCTATTATCAGATGCAAATTCACAGGCAGTAAAAAAATACGATTTGCCTTTCCTGAATAAAAAATGGATTTTTTATATAAAAAAACAGTTGTTTTATAATGCCGCACCTTTTATTTAAGGGGAATATGTGCTATAATTAACATAACTTTATAGTATTGTACGAGGAGGGAATACAATGACGAGAGGTTTAAGAAATGCGCTGGCATATCTTTCATCTGCGGCGATAGCGGCGTCGGCATTTTCCGCGTTTGCGCTGACAGCATCCGCGCACGAGGCGACAATATCATACGCGGACGGAAAGGCTGTTGCTACAGCTACCGGAACACTTGTAGCCGCAAGCTATAACGAGGACGGCACGCTTGCGGGAGCAAAGTTGTACGATGTGGCGGCAAATGAGGAGATAGCCGTGCAGGCAGAGGAGGGCGACAAGCTCATGCTATGGAGCAGCCTCAGCGACATAGAGCTGCTGGCGGAGATATGCACCGTTACAGCGGAGCAGCCGACAGAGGCGGCAACTCAGGAGCCGCTTAATATCATAAAGGAGTGGAAGTTTGACTTCGGCTCGGCGGCGGATTTAGAGGATGGCTATACTGCCGTAACTACGGATATAAATTATACATCTAACAACGACGGCGATGACCAATACGGCTTTATCGGCACCAATTCAAACGATTATAAGCTGGGTAACCGTCTTGACGGCTTTAATACGCAGAAGGGACAGGTAATACAGCTTACCGAGGGCGGCGGCTCAGGTCTGTATGACGGCATAGGCTCAACGGGCAAGGACAGCTACGGCAATGCCGGTGACAAGTATTATCCCGTTCGTTTTGCGCTGAAGGTGCAGGACGAGACATATTACAGAGTACGCGCAACGGTTACAACGCTTGATCCGACAAAGGACGCTGTCGCATCGCTCTATACAGAGCGTAAGCATCCGGTATTTACAGAGGAGACGATCCCTGCCGGAGAGAAAGTAACAAAGGAATTTACGATCCGCGTTACGCCGATATATTATGAAAAATCAGATCCTAAGGGAGCTATAGCAGACGGTATGGTCAATGTTGCCGTTCTCGGTCCGAACAGTGCCCTTGCATCGGTTGAGGTATATCAGATAGATACAGCACCGGTTCTGTGGGTGCTTGGCGATTCGACCGTTACCGACGGCGGCAGCACTCTCCCGTATTCACCGCTTCAAAACTACACCGGCGTAGGTACCGGACTTGTAAAATATGTACCGAAAAACATCGCCGTTGTAAACGAAGGTGAAGGCGGCCTTGCGGCCGGGGACAATGCCCACTTCAATATGGTAAAGAACAGAATAAAGCCGGGCGATTATATGTATGTTGAATACGGCCATAACCATAAGGATGACGGACCGTCAGGATATCTTAGCAGCTTGAACAAATATTACCAGGCATGTAAGGATAATGACGCAACGCTTATCATCGTCGGACCTATCGACCGTCATAATACATATGATTCGTCAACAAATACATGGTCAACATCTCTGGCACAGTTCTCAAGAGCAGGCAAGGGCTATGTTGATTCGATGATGTACGGCGGCGAGTCGGCGGCAAGCACATTTGTATCGACATATTCGTCGAGCGGCGAGACAGCGGCGCTTGAATATTGCAACAGCGTTGTTGCGGCGGCGAACGGCGAAAGGGTTATCGAAAATATCGCGTTCGTTGATCTTAACCAGCCGTCGCTTGACTGGTTCTCGACAGTAACGGAAAGCGGCTCCATCGGCGGCGTCA
>CAJONM010000164.1 GCA_905235885.1 uncultured Clostridia bacterium | reverse complement strand
GAGCGTTGGCTTGACGAGGTGGGCATCACCTGCAACAAGAACGCGATCCCGTTTGACACGAAAAGCCCGTTTGTAACGAGCGGCCTCAGAATAGGTACACCGGCATCTACCTCGCGCGGCTTTGTCGAGGAGGATATGGTCGAGGTCGGAAAGCTCATCGCAATGACAATAAAGGATTTTGAGGGCAACAAGGAAGAAGTAAAAGCAAGAGTGGCGGCTCTTTGCAAAAAGCATCCGCTCTATGCCTGATGAGGATAATTAAATGGATTTTAAACAGCATATAGTCACAAGGCTCGCCGATCTTACGGGACTGGACAAGGAAACCGTCACAAATGCGGTCGAAACGCCGCCGGAGGAGAAGCTGGGCGATCTTGCATTCCCATGCTTTACACTGGCGCGTGTTATGCGGAAGGCTCCGCCGCTCATCGCAAAGGAGCTGGCAGAGCAGCTTGCCGCAGACGAGCTTATAGACCGCGTCGAAGCGGTAGGCGGTTATCTTAACTTTTTCTACAACCGCGCGTTATTTATTTCAGATACCGTAAAGGCGGTCACCGCCGCCGGCGAGGATTGGGGAAAGTCGGACATAGGTGCAGGAAAAACGGTGCTTGTCGAATACTCGTCTCCGAACATTGCAAAACCGTTCCATATAGGGCATCTGTTCTCAACGGCTGTTGGCAATTCGCTTGCAAGGATATATAAATTTTTAGGCTATGATGTAGTTTCGCTCAACCATATAGGCGACTGGGGGACGCAGTTCGGCAAGCTCATAAGCGCGTACAAGCGCTGGGGCGATCCGAAAAAGATCGAGCAGGACCCGACAGGGGAGCTTTTGAAGATCTATGTCAAATTCCACGACGAAGCGGCAAAGCATCCGGAGCTGGAGGACGAGGCGCGCGAATATTTCAAACGCCTGGAGGACGGCGATGAGGAAACGACCGCTCTGTGGAGATATTTCCGCGATCAGAGTCTGGTCGAATTTAAGCGCATATATGATATGCTCGGCGTATCATTTGACTCATATAACGGAGAGGCGTTTTACTCGGATAAGATGGATGAAGCCGTAGGCATACTCCGCGACAGCGGCTTGCTCGTTGAAAGCGACGGCGCGCAGGTGGTCGATCTGTCGGATATGAATATGCCGCCGTGCATAATCCTTAAATCCGACGGCGCGACTATATATGCAACGCGTGACATTGCCGCCGCGCTCTACAGGCACAGAACATATAATTTCCATAAAAACATATATGTTGTCGGCATACCGCAGTCGCTGCATTTCAGACAGATCTTTGAAACGATGCGCCGTATCGGCTGGGAATGGAGCAAGGACTGCGTATTTGTCGGATTCGGGCTTGTCAAGCTGCCGGGTAAGAATATGTCAACAAGACACGGCGATGTCGTATTCCTTGAAGATGTTCTGAACGAATCAATAGAAAAAACGCGCGAGATAATAATAAACAACGGCTCCGCCGTTGACGATATAGACGATGTCTCGAAAAAAATAGGCATAGGCGCGGTCATTTATACATTCCTTAAAAATTCGCGCGAAAAGGATATTATTTTCTCGTGGGATACCATGCTCGACTTTGACGGTGAGTCGGCGCCGTATTGTATGTACGGCTACGCGCGCGGACGGAGCATCCTGCGAAAAGCACAAGGGCTTGATTATTCCGGCGCGGATATGTCCGCGGCGGTATCGGACGAGGCATATACGCTCGTCAAGCTCATAAACGGCTACGGTGACGCAGTCGCCGACGCGGCGGACAGGAATGAGCCGTTTTATGTAAACCGATATGTAACGAGCCTTGTAAAGGCATTTAATAAGTTCTATAACACCAACCCGATAATGCGTGACGATGTCGATGACGAGGTGAAAAAAGCGCGTCTTTGCATCGTGGACGCGACCTGCGGCGTGATAAAATCCGCCCTCTCGCTTTTGGGCATATCGGTAGTGGAAAGTATGTAATGGTGGGGGTGTAAAAAAGTTCAGATCACAAAAAGGAAATAAAATGCTGTATTAAAATGGTTTTATAACAAGACACGCCATTTATAAGCAGAAAAAACTCATTTTATTCGTTTTTTCAAAAACAAATGCCTTTTTGCTACGAACAAACGGGACCGCTCGGAGTACACCAGTACGCCGTCGGGTCCTCAAAGCCGGTGTTCATAAGCGTAAAGGTGTAGGTCAGCGTCTCGCCGCTTGTGACGGTCGCCTTATCGGCTGCCTTAAATACTGTAACATCGGCAAATGTTGACGGTGTTACAGTCGCGGATGCAGTCGCCGTAACGACTGTTGCCTCGCCTGTGTCGGCGGATGCCGTTATAATCATAACCAACCCAAGAGGAAGGGAGCGATAATAATGGCTATTGAGGTATTCAACCGATTTGAGCATAAATATCTGATCTCGCAGGAGCAGCTCGACAAGCTGCTACCGACGATCGACAAGCATATGACCCCCGATGTTTTCATAACATAAAATCGGGGAAAATGCTTGACATTTGCATAAAAATGTAATATACTCTGTTATTGTGGCAGAGTATTTTTTTTGAAAGGATCGCTTGGATATGAGTATGTATAAAAAAGTTGACGCCAACCTAAATTTCGTTGAACGGGAAAAGGCGATAGAAAAATTCTGGAAGGATAACAACATATTCCAGAAAAGTATAGACACAAAAGCACAGGGGTCTGTGTACACATTTTATGACGGACCGCCGACGGCAAACGGAAAGCCGCATATCGGTCATGTTCTGACGCGCGTTATAAAGGATATGATACCGCGCTACCGCACGATGAAGGGCTGCAAGATAATCCGTAAGGCAGGCTGGGACACGCATGGACTGCCCGTAGAGCTTGAGGTGGAGAAGAAGCTCGGCATCAACGGCAAGGATCAGATAGAGGCATACGGTCTGGAGCCGTTTATCGCCGAATGCAAGGAGAGCGTTTGGAAATACAAGGGTATGTGGGAGGACTTCTCCTCGACTGTCGGCTTCTGGGCGGACATGGACGACCCGTATGTAACATACGAAAACAGCTTCATCGAATCGGAGTGGTGGGCTTTAAAGAAGATATGGGAAAAGGGGCTTTTGTACAAGGGACACAAGATCGTTCCGTACTGTCCGCGCTGCGGAACGCCGCTTTCATCACATGAAGTAGCGCAAGGGTATAAGGATGTCAAGGAGCGTTCGGCAACGGCTAAATTCAAGGTGGTCGGGGAGGATGACACATATCTGCTCGCCTGGACGACAACGCCGTGGACGCTGCCTTCAAATGTCGCGCTCTGCGTAAATCCTGTAGAAAAATATGTAAAGATCAAGGTCGATAACGAATACTACATCTTAGCCGAAGCGCTCGTTGAGTCGAATTTCAAGGATGTCCGGACGGAAACGGTGGCGGAATATGTCGGTACCGATCTTGAGAAAATGCGTTATGTAGGGCTGTACGAGCAGGCGGAGCTTGTGGGTAAGGCATACTATGTCACTTGCGACGACTATGTTACGCTCACCGACGGTACAGGCATCGTTCATATCGCGCCGGCGTTCGGCGAGGATGACTCTAAGGTAGGAAACAAATACGGACTGCCGTTCCTTCAGCTCGTTGACGGTAAGGGCTGCATGACGGCGGATACGAAATGGGAGGGCGTTTTCTGCAAGGACGCCGACAAACTCATATTGCAGGATCTTGACGAGCGCGGTCTGCTGTTTAACGCGCCTAAGTTTGAGCACAGCTACCCATTCTGCTGGCGCTGCGATACGCCGCTTATCTACTATGCGCGCGATACATGGTTCATAAAAATGACCGCCGTTAAGGACGATATGATAAAAAACAACAAGACCATAAACTGGATCCCGAAAACCATCGGTGAGGGCAGATTCGGCTCATGGCTTG
>CAJONM010000163.1 GCA_905235885.1 uncultured Clostridia bacterium | reverse complement strand
GAGAATACCCAGTCACGCAGCTTGAAATTGACCTTACGCGTGCCGAGTCCCTCTTTTTCAAGATGATCTATCATCGCCGGTATCGCTTCCTTGACAGTCATGCCGGTAAGGAAGCCGGAATTTACCATTTTGCCCTTGTATACATCCGTATATGCCTCTTTCTGGACATCCTTGCCGCCCTCTACGACCTCGATTATCGGTAAATCGAATTTTTTGGCAAATTCCCAGTCTCGCGTATCGTGCGCCGGTACCGCCATTATCGCGCCGGTGCCGTATGTTACGAGAACATAATCCGATACGAATATCGGGATCTCCTCGCCGTTTACGGGATTGATCGCCTTAACGCCCTTTAGCATAACACCCGTCTTTTCATTTGCAAGCTCTGTCCGCTCAAACTCCGACTTGCGCGACGCTTCCTTTTGATATGCCTGTACCTCGTCGTAATTTGTTATCTTGTCGGCAAGCTTTTCTATGAGCTGATGCTCAGGGGAAATTACGGTATATGTCGCTCCGAACAATGTATCAGCGCGCGTTGTGTATACGATCATATCATCGCCCGTTGTGAGCTTGAACCTGACCTCCGCACCCTCGGAGCGTCCTATCCAGTTACGCTGCTGCGTCTTTATCTTTTCAAGGAAATCTATATCGTCAAGGTCATCTATGAGCCGCTGCGCGTACTCGGTGATCTTGAGCATCCACTGGCTTTGGCGCTTCTGTATAACCTCGCCTCCGCAACGCTCGCAAACGCCGTTTACGACTTCTTCATTTGCAAGCCCGACATTGCATGAGGTACACCAGTTTATCGGCATTTCTTTTTTGTACGCCAGACCCTTTTTAAACAGCTGCAAAAATATCCACTGCGTCCATTTATAATAGTCGGGGTCGGTCGTGTTTACCTCTCTTGACCAATCGAACGAAAAACCGAGCATTTTCAGCTGACGCTTGAAATTCGCTATATTCTGAGCCGTTATAACCGCCGGATGCACATTGTTCTTTATAGCGTAGTTTTCCGCCGGCAGACCGAACGCATCCCAGCCTATCGGGTACAGCACATTATATCCCTGCATACGCCGTTTACGCGCTATGATGTCCATTGCCGTATAGCTTCTGGGATGACCCACATGAAGTCCCTGTCCTGACGGGTACGGGAACTCGATAAGCGCGAAAAACTTCTCCTTGTCCGAGCCGTTTACCGCCGCGAACGCATTTGCGTCATCCCATTTTTTCTGCCATTTCTTCTCGATTTCCTTGAAATTATACTCAACCATGCCTACTATCCTTTCCGTATCAGTTTTCATCCTTTTCTCTTGCTGCCTTTAATGTCGTCCCGGCGTCGTCCCACAATCTTTCTATACCGTAGAACTCTCGCATTTCCTGCTGCATAACATGGACGATAACATCGCCGTAATCCATTAATATCCATGATCCGGTGCTGTAGCCCTCCTTATGTGAAACGGGTATGCCCTCCTTATCAAGCACATCCTCCACCTCATCTGCACAGGCGCGTACCTGGACCGTCGATGAGCATGACGCTATTATGAAATAGTCACCCAACGAGGTCTGCTTTGACACATCAAGCACCTCTATATTCTCAGCCTTTTTGTTTTCCAATGCTTCGGCCGCTTTCTTTGCTTTCTCAAATGCCGTCATTATCGTATTTCTCCTTTTTAATGATTTTCGTGAATTTCATTCCATGCCTCAAGTGTATTCGGATGTATGACCGCGCCCTTGTCTATGTTATAGATAAGCGAACGGCGCAGCGCCTCGCAAAACGCCTTGTCTATATCCTCATGCGCCAGTGCCCTCAACGGCGCAACTCCGTCAAAGTCGCGCCCAGGCTCTGTCATATCGGCAACATATACAATTTTATCAAGCAGTGTCATTCCTCGCCGCGCCACCGTATGATAGCGTATCGCGTCAAGTATCTCCTTATCCGTCACGCCGTATTCGCGCTCTGCCACTACCGCTCCCAACGGCGCGTGAAGCACCGGCGGACACATCGCCGTAGCGTTGTCGGGAATATAGCCCAGTCGCTTGCAAAGCTCTTGTTCATCACTTCTCTGTGCGCGTTTGGCGCAGTCGTGAAGCAGTCCTGCTATATATGCCTTCTCCTCGTCCGCGCCGAATATCCGCGCCATTTTCACGCTTTCATCGCGCACGCCGAGGCTGTGTATAAACCGATTTGGCTTCAGCGTTTGCTCAAGCCGCCGTATCATGCTCTCTTTACCCATATATCTTGTTTTCCCGTATAAATTTATAAACATCGTCCGGCACAAAATATCGGATCGACTTCCCTGCCCTTACGCGCTCGCGCAGCTCCGTTGACGAAATATCAAGTCTGGGCGCGTTTATCGGGCGAATGTCGGCGTTCAGCTCGCGCCGCCGTCTCCGGATAAGCTCACTATCATCTGTGCCGCCGCGTGGATATACGAGCAGAACACAGTTCTTTACTATTATATCCGGCCTGTACCAGTTTACTAATGATTTTAGAGAATCCGCACCGATTATAAAGTAATATTCGGTATCGTGGTTTATGGCTTTAAGCTCGATGAGCGTTTTTGCCGTATATGTCGGAGCCGTTTTTCCGATCTCGT
>CAJONM010000162.1 GCA_905235885.1 uncultured Clostridia bacterium | reverse complement strand
CAGCCGGTAACCGTCCACAGAGGCGCGTCATAGCCTATATCCTTTGCCATATCCTTTAATGCCGCAAGATGCGGTGCGTTATCGACAAGCTCGTTTTCTATTTGTATGCCTATTATATTTCCGCCGTCCTTGTAGAAAAGCCCTTTTACCTGCTCAAATATTTTTTCGTACCAGATACGCGCCTTGCCCATATATTCGCGATTATTGTCACGAACAGGATACGGCTTATTAAGTATCCAATCCGGCAGACCGCCGTTGCGGCACTCGCCATGCGCCCATGGACCTATCCTGATCACAACATCAAGTCCTGCCCTTTTCGCGTCAAGTATAAATTGTCTTATATCAAGATCGCCCGTAAAATCAAATACGCCTTCTGTTTCCTCATGGTATATCCAGAAAAGGTATGTAGCGACTATCGTCACGCCGCCTGCCCTCATCTTGCACAGCGACTTGTACCAGTCGTCGCGGCTGTCGCGTGAAAAATGATATTCGCCCATAACTCCGATATACGGCTTGCCGCCGCGTTCGATATATAAGCTCGTAACATCAATACGCTCCCCCTGGGGATTCTGTCCGCCAAGATTAAGATGACCGCGAAGTAACTGAGATTTCTTGTAATCCTTGAATTTGTATATCATATTGTCCTATTTCCTTTCGTAAAGTATACGGTTATATCACGCGCAATATGCTACCAATATCACAAAGAGCGTCTTTCCCGAGCGATACCGCGTCCACACCGTAATTTTTGCAGAATGAAATGATATTTTTGCCGTCCGGATGCGTATTTATATCTCCGTTAAAGGTTAATAAATTCGGTTTTATTAAACCTGACGCTCCACCGATAAATCCGCTCATACCTTTTAGCTCTATATATCCGCCTCGTATTTTTAATGTATCTATACCATTTTGCAGCAACAGTCTGTATATCCCCTCATCGGATGTTATTGCCGCCGTATCGGAAACGACACATATATTGCATTTGGCATATCCCTGTCGCGTGTTGAGTACATCATTATATTGGCTGAGTATCTCTTTTGCCGTATATTTCGCGTTGGCTATCGCATATTTACTTATTTTACAGGTGTTATATGCTATATCATACGGGTATTTGTCCGTAAGCTTTGCCGAGCCGCATATAATATCGGTATTGCTCAGCATTTTTTGATAGTACTCGTACACCGTAGGTTCACATACGGCTTTTCCGCCGCTGAAATGTATCTGCATATCAGCGTGACCGCGGACAGCGCCATATAATGCTTCTATTGGCTTTGTAGGTATAACACGGCATCCGAGCCGTTCAAGTTCATATATATGCTCTTTATTTATGCGATAATCCACAACTACCGACATTTTATCTTTGTTCATTTTATCATTTCTTCAAATTCAGCTTCGGTTATGACTGTTATGCCCAACGCATTCGCTTTATCAAGCTTGCTTCCTGCCTCTTTGCCGGCTAAGACATAGCTTGTCTTTTTTGAAACGGACGAAGATGTCTTTCCTCCGAGCTTTTCTATTACAGCGGCAGCGTCCGAGCGCTTGTATTTTTCAAGCGTTCCCGTAAGGACGAATGTTTGCCCTTCAAACCGTCTGTCTGTGCCGCTTTCCGTATCATCTTCACAATCCACTCCGGCAAGAGTAAGTCTGTTTATAAATTCTATGTTATTACTCTGTGAAAAAAACTCCGATACCGACGCCGCCATGACAGGTCCCACATCATTGAGCTTTGCAAGATCATCTGTTTCAGCCGCCATAAGCGCGTCAAGCGTTTTATATCTGGCGGCAAGTACCTTTGCCGCTTTCTCGCCTATATGTCTGATACCGAGCCCGAATATGAGTCGATAGAGTGGGTTTGTTTTCGATTTTTCGATCGAGGCGCTGAGATTTTCTGCCCATTTCTTTCCAAAACCCGGCAAGGCGATCGCCTTATCATAGTCAAGGTAATATATATCCGCCGCATCCGAGATCAATCCGTTTTCCGCAAGCTTTATGACATTGGACGCGCCAAGACCGTCAATATCCATAGCCGGTCTTGATACAAAGTGTATGATATTTCTTATCCGCTGCGCAGGACACGCCACGCTCATGCATCGATATGCCGCCTCTCCGTCAAAGCGAACAACATCGCCACCGCATTCGGGGCATTTATCGGGCATCTCAAACGGCACTTCATCTCCTGTCCGCTCCGATTTTACGACTTCTACCACAGCTGGGATAATATCTCCCGCTTTTTCGATAATGACCGTATCGCCTATGCGTATATCTTTCTGGCTAATATAATCGGCGTTATGAAGAGTTGCCTTTGATACATTCGAGCCGGCAATGCGAACAGTATCAAGCAGTGCAAGCGGCGTAAGAACTCCCGTTCTTCCGACTTGTATCTTTATATCCCTCAAAACCGTCCTCTGCTGTTCTGCCGGGTATTTATATGCAATCGCCCAACGCGGAAATTTTTCAGTCTCGCCAAGCTCTGTGCGCGAATTGAAATCATTTACCTTTATTACAGCTCCGTCTATGCCGAAACCGAGCGTACCTCTCTCCTCACCTATATGGATTATCTCATTGTAAGCATCTTCAATGCTGCTATAGATCCGGTCGTTTAGTATGGTTTTAAAGCCCTGTTCCTTTAAAAATCTCAACCCGTCGATATGCGTTTTTATTATAACTCCGTCGATCTGCTGTATATTAAAGACAAAAATATCAAGATTGCGTTTTGCCGCGATCTTCGGATCAAGCTGTCTGAGCGAGCCTGCGGCAGCATTTCGCGGATTTGCGAATGTTTGCTGTTCCGTTTCTTCCAAAAGCCCATTGAGCTTCAGAAAGTTTTTCTCGGACATAAACACCTCACCGCGCACTTCAAGGAACGGTACAGGCTGTTTTAACCGAAGCGGAACCGATCGGATAGTTTTTATATTTTCCGTCACATCCTCGCCGGTGATGCCGTCGCCGCGCGTTGAGGCTCTGGTAAGCTCGCCGTTTGTATACTCTATAGATACCGATAGACCGTCGATCTTATGCTCAACAACATATTGAGGATCTCTTATAACCTCTCTTACGCGTCTGTCAAAATCATATATCTCTGATCTGTCAAATGCCTTTTGAAGACTCAGCATCGGGACAGTGTGAACAACCTCATCAAATGAAGATGCAGCCTCACCTCCTACGCGCATAGTCGGTGAATTGGCGCGTTTAAGCTCCGGATATTTTTCTTCCAGTTCCTCCAATTCACGGAGCATGGCGTCAAACTCAAAATCGGAGATCTCCGGCGAATCGGCAACATAATATTTATAATTATGGTAATTCAAAAGCTCTGTAAGCTCCTCTATCCTCTTTTCAGGCTCCATATATGATCACTTCCGTTTATATTGTTTCGATTACCCTATACACTTTATATCCGTAAGCGCCGTATCACCGTACAGCTTGCTTTTCCAATTTATGGGCGTTGTTTTCTCATGCTCGAATACGAGACCAGGATATACTCCGTCACTGTCTATTACCTCGCCTATCTCATTCAATTCAAACAGCACCGGCAAAACCTTATATACACCTTGCGCAAGCGGAGTTATATCCATTTCAAATACCCGTTCGTACTCTTCGCCCTTTTTGCAGCTCATAAAATCATAGCATACACTTGTCGCCATCACCATCTGATCGGCGTTGCTTATCATAAAACGAAGCGACAGACTGTCTACATCCTCATTACAGTACATTCTAAGCTTAAATTTTATCCTTTCATCATCCTTAAAATGACAGTTTTCCTTTTCAAGAACCTCCAAAGAATTCATCATCACCTTATCGGTAAGAAAATTAAATCTGTGACAGCCCGTATAATCGTTAAATATCTTTGCCGTCACCTCATCGTTACGCAAATAAACATCTATGCCATCCTCAACATCACCGTTAAATATGACCTTTCCATTGCGCAAAACGATACATCTGTTGCAAAGCTGCCGTATCGTCTGCATATTATGGCTTACATATATTATCGTCTTACCCTCATCACGCGCCACCGACAGCATTTTATCAATACATTTCTTCTGAAATGCCATATCTCCGACTGCCAACACTTCGTCCATAAGCATAATATCGCAGTTGAGGTGTGCCGCAACGGAAAACGCAAGCTTTACAAACATTCCCGATGAGTATCTTTTTACGGGCGTGTCGATAAACTGTGCACATTCGGAAAAATCGATTATGTCATCTATTTTTTCATCTACCTCGGCGCGCTTCATGCCCAGGATAGCTCCGTTAAGATAAACATTTTCCCGTCCTGTCAGTTCCGCGTGAAAGCCCGTTCCTACCTCAAGCATAGACGATATTTTTCCCTTTATCCTTATCTCTCCGTCTGTCGGTGCCGTAACCCGCGACAGCAGTTTTAAAAGAGTTGATTTTCCTGCGCCGTTTCCGCCTATAAGACCGATGGTTTCGCCCTTGCGTACATTAAAGGAAACACCGTCCAAGGCCATAAATTTTTCATTTTTCTTATATACCCGGTCGCCGATCTTTGTGTTTGGATCCTCTTTGTGCCTCACTCTCGACCACCAGCTCTGCAGATCGCCTTTAAGAGTGCTTCCGCCTATCGTTCCGAGGCGATATTGTTTTTTTACATTATCGATCTCTATGACATTGTAGGCGTCATCGGATATATTACTCGCATGCAATTTTATGTTCATAGCACTCCTCCTCAGACAGTATCCATAAATGTTCTTTCAATTTTGGTAAATATAAGTGTGCCAAACAACAGAACAACAAGCGTTACGATCCAGCTTATCCCCCAGTAACCGTAGTTCATACTGCCGCAGCCCAGAATAGCATAACGGAAATTATTGATTATGGGCGCTACGGGGTTGAGCCATATTATCTTTTCAAGCTGCGGCGCGATCGTTGCGACCTGCGAGATGGGATAAACAACAGGCGTTCCATACATCCATAGCTGAAGGCCGAAGCCGACAAGTATAGCAAGATCGCGATATTTTGTCGTAACGGATGATATCAGAATGCCTATACCCAATCCCAGAAGAGCCATCTGCAATACCATAACGGGCAGAAGCAGCATATGTATATTGGGATGTATATACTCGCCGCGTGCGGCAAATATCGCTATTGCCACCGCGAGCAGCAAAAGCTGTATGAAAAACGCCAAAAGCGCATAGATAACTGTTGTAATTGGTGAAACAAGGCGTGGAAAATACACCTTTCCGAATAAATAGGCATTGCCCGTAAAAGTGGATGCCGTACTGCTAAGACAGGTTGAAAAATAGCTCCATGCCGCATTGGAGCAAAGATAAAACAAAAACTGCGGCGCGCCGTCGGTCGAGATCTTTGCAATCTGTCCGAATATGAGCGTATACATAGATGATGACATCAAGGGGGTTATAAGAAACCAAAGCGGTCCGAGTATAGTCTGTTTGTATGCGCTGTTGAAATTTCGTTTTAAAAACATAAATACAAGATCTCTGTAATTCCACAGCTCTTTAAGATTTATTTCAAACCACCCGGCTTTCGGGCGTATTACCGCTGTCCATTCACCTTTGTTTTTCATCCGATCCGCTCTCCATACTTAAATATTGCTCCTAAAAACGGGAAAACGGGTGCCGAAGTGGAACCCGTTACAGTGCATCAACACCGACCTGTTCGGCATCTGATGCACATATCCGTCTTTGCTTTTGCGAAAATTTTATATTATGACGGGATTAAATCTGTCCCCATTATGTCTTTATATATCTCTGATGCTTCTATCGTTAAACAGATTGTTCCAATGCCCTGCTGTATTCTGCAAGTATTGCTTCCTCAAGTTTTAATCGCATCTCTCTGTTTATTGGATGCGCAATATCCTTAAATTCGCCTTCCTGCGTCTTCCGGCTCGGCATAGCTGTAAACAGCTTATCTTGTCCCTCTATAATTTTTATGTCATGCACTACAAATGAGTTGTCAAAGGTTACAGATACCACTGCTTTCATTTTACTATCAGCAGGGCTGTCAGTCAAAATTTTCTTAACTCTGATGTCCGTAATCTCCAAGGTTTTTCACCACCTTCCTCTTACAAGATAATTTTTTGCTGCTTGTAGTCAATCCAGTGATGCAAAAGGCTTTATGTATATTTCTATATATACTTTCCTACCGACATTATATACTATTATTTCACATTTGTCAAGCATTTTATCGGGTTATTTATATAAGTATAAATTGCAATATAAAAACAGTCTGTCGTTTCACACCTTATCGGGCATCTTTGATGTATGTAAATTTTATTTTAAAGTCATCATTTGCAATGTAGTCGATATAATAGATAGCATCCTCCTGTCCGAAATGGTTTCTGATCTTTTCCGCCGTTATAACAGGGGCGGCATTGCATTCAAGCATAAGCTCGCCTATATACGCAGTTTTCCCTCTCATCTCCGGCTTTATGACGGAGATAAAACGCTCGGTTATATGATGTGTGTTATCGTCATCAAATACGAAGCTGTCGTTTAGCTCTACACCGCATGAATTTACTGTAAATCTTCTTCTAAGGCTCTTTAAATCGGCAGCATAGGCGCCTGCAATGTCGATTTCAAAGAGACCCTTTTCCTCTCTTATCACTCTGCCTTTGTATTCCTCCCCGGCGCACTGATATTCTCCGTCTATTATGGGAACGCTGTGCCCTCTTGAAGAATTTACGGCAAACTCATACCGTCTGTTGCTGAAATAATCATGTGTGTATTCACCCGATCCGTAATCGGCTATAAGCTGACCCTTTCCGTCTGCTATAATAAAGCTGCCTATATCGTTATGATTATGGCTTCCGCCGTTGTTTCCGCATTTTGCTGTAAAGGCAAGATCATATCTGCGGTTTACATACCATTGGCAGTCACAAAAATAGCTTTCCACCTCCATTGACTCCTTTATCGATATAAGCCGTTGGTCTGTCCACATAAGAGTTCTCAGACAAGGAAGAATACGGTAGCATTCATCTATCCCGCTTGACAGCTTATCGCTTATTATTTTTATATCGTTTCCGTATAGGTTTCTGTAGTAATGAGCAAGCGTCCGGTTGTACCGCTCCTCCTTCATACAGTCTCCGTAGCTTATCACAGTTTCGCCGCACAAAAACATATTCTGCTGGCACATCGCAATGCGCTTGACCTTCGGACGCGCCATAAGGTCAACGCCACAGTATTTTTTATACATATCCGCAAAGCCGGTAAAATACCAGAAGCCATAGCTCCAATAGCCCATCCCTTCCGTTGTAATGCCATCATCACCAAATCCGCTTATGTAACACTCAAGCGTATCGATTATCCTTTTTTCTACAAGTCCAAAGCTTTCTCTGAATGCGTGAAGAAATGTCATCCCAACAGCTCCGCCGCATACAGCTGCCCAATTATTGGTCTCTCTCTCCCAAGAAAATGACACTTCAATAAACGGATCGATGATACGGCGTCTGACCTCGTACCGTATTTTCTCGGAAAGCTCGTCTGGAATGGCATCCCCGATAAATTCGCATATCTCAACGAGTGCATGTCCGGTTTCCGCGGCAAACAGATCTATCACGCGCTCCGGATGTGTTTCCCCCTTTGGCGTATGCGCAGGAAGCGCCCATGTTTTTTCCTCGCATATAGCATTTAGGTTTTTCTTCAAGGCCTCTATATGTTCCGTCTCACCGTAAACAAGGCTCATCACAGCCGACATCAGCAGTGCGCCGCGCCTCGCGAAATACCTCTTTTCATATTCAATGCGCTGCCCTGTTATGTAGAAGCTGTCAAAGAGTGCATCTTCAAGCTCTGGCAGAGACATATCGCGGAATTTTTTATATTCCTCGCGTATCTGTTTCAGATTGTTATTTATGTAAGGCTTATTCTTTAAATCTTTAAAATCAAACATATTCTTCACCATCCCGTATCATCAAAACAATTGCTTCATATTCTGTTATATTTATAGCATAACATATCTTTTTTTGTCAATATAAAAGCCGCTTTAAACGACAAATTGCAGATGTCATTTTGTTAAATTGCCGCCTTTTTAAATAAAACCTATTGCACAATCAGGCAGAATATTGTATAATTGAATGCAGAATTTAAAATGGGAGTGAAAATATGCTCAGCAATAAACTAAGAAAAGCCACTGCATTCTTTTCGGCGTTCGCTATTTTATGTTCGGCATCGGTTTTTGCATCCGAACTTAACGGCACGACGACTATTAAATGCTCAGTCGGTGATAATCTTTCGCTCGGTGATTTTTCCGCGTCCTCAGTCGAGACACAAAAGCTTATCGACAGCCGCCCCGACATTCAGAGGCAGGTCGAGGATATGGGAAGAGGGCTTGTCGCTGTCAAAAACGAAAACGGCGTTTTCGTTTCATGGCGCTGGAAAGGCACAGAAAGCATCGACACAAAATATAACCTGTACAAAAACGGAACAAAGCTCAATTCGGAGCCTATGAGCCTTACCAACTATACAGATATTGACGGTACTCTTTCGGACAAGTATTCGGTCAGCTCCGTATATGACGGAACTGAAAGTGTAAAATGCGCTGAAGCGCCCGTCTGGGACGGCTACTATGAGATACCGCTCGGCGATCCGCCTGCAGCGGCAGCGGTCGAGGGCGTCACAGATAATGATGGTTCATACACCCCCGGAGAAATAGCCATCGGCGATCTGGACGGCGACGGCGAATATGAATTTGTACTCAAGTGGAACGGTGTTGTCCGCGACGCTTCAAGAGCCGGATATACAAGCATATGCTATCTTGACGGCTACGAAATGGACGGCACGCGTATGTGGCGTATAAATATGGGTCCGAACATTCGCTCCGGTGAGCATGATACGCAGTTCATGGTCGGTGATTTTGACGGTGACGGAAAATCCGAAATGGCGTGCCGCACCGCTGACGGAACTGTTGATGGTAAGGGTAAGGTAATAGGCGACGCGGATGCCGACTGGTATACGCACAATAACGGTAAAAATCTTGACGGTCCGCTTTATCTGACTGTATTCAGCGGCGTTGACGGCTCGGAGATCGACACTGTGGATTTCTTCGTTCAGAGCAACGGCATATGGGATGACGGCGAAGAGTGGGATCTCAACTCATGGGGCGATAACTACGGTAATCGCTCAGAGCGTTATCTTGGTTCGATAGCATCGTTTGACGGTGTTCGCACATCGTTTATTCAGGCAAGAGGCTATTATGGCAGATCCTGTATCGGCGCATGGCATCTTGAGGATGGTAAGATAGTAGAGGATTGGACTTTTGATTCGCATTATTACCCCACAGGCGAGGGAGAAAACAGCTATTCCGGTCAGGGCTATCACAGCATGACGATAGGTGATGTTGATTTTGACGGCAAGGATGAGGTAATGTACGGAAATATAGCCATCGACGATGACGGAAAGCCTATGTATTCAACAGGTCTTGCACATGGCGACGCCCACCATCTCGGTGACCTTGTACCGTCAAGACCGGGGCTTGAGATGTACACCGTTCAGGAATATACTGGCTCGCCATACGGCTTTGCCATGCGTGACGCGAGAACGGGCGAATTGCTATACGGTTTCTTTACCGGGACCGATGTCGGCAGAGGCTGTACGGCTGACATAGACCCTCGTTACGAGGGTGAGGAGGCATGGTCATCATACGGCGCGATGACCGCGGCAGACGGCACAGTCATTTCAACAAACTTCTCCGTACCTGCCAATTTCGCCATATACTGGGACGGCGATCTCGGACGCGAAATAGAGGACGGTAACGGCGTATATAAATATGATCCGAAAACGAATAGAATGACTGCCCTGTTTAAAGCTGTCGGATCGCATTCGATAAATGCGACAAAGTCCAACCCATGTATTCAGGCGGACATTATCGGTGACTGGCGCGAGGAGCTTATCTTCCCGACCAATGATAATAAATCGCTCCGAATTTACACCACTGACATACCCACATCATACAGACTGCCGGAGCTTCAGTCCGACAGCGAATACTACGATGCTGTAAGATGGCAGAATTGCTGCTATAACCAGCCTCCGCATATGAGCTACGCACTTGGATATGATCTGAAAAAGGTGCCTGTTCCGCAGGTATTTACCGTTGCATCAGACGGCACGAGAATAACAAACCCCGATCTTTCAAAGAAGTATTATGATATAAATGATCTCTACTTCGGTGATACGGTAGAGCTTGTTCTCGACAATCCGACAGCACTCGTAAACGGCGAAAAGATGCTTGTTGATAATGATGATCCGAATGTTAAGCCTTACTTAAATGACGCGGACAGAACGCTTGTTCCGCTCCGGTTTATCGCAGAGGCGTTCGGAGCAGATGTCGATTATGATGACAAAACAAGAGAAATATCAATAGATATGTATGATGTCGGCACAGAAAAGCATATAAGTATGTTCCCCGATAATGCCGATTATACAACTGAAACGGGCGAGACTTATACAATGGATACCGCGCCTGTTATTGAAAACGACCGGACTATGGTTCCCGTCCGTTTCATAGCGGAAGCACTCGGCAAATATGTTGACTACTATGATGGACTTGTATACATATCGACAATAGATAACCGACTTACGGATGATGCGGCAACAATTGAAAAGGCTAAGATAGCAACCACATCGCAAGCAGTATCAGTACCTAATGTCGGTGAAATAGAAAACTACGGTGACAAGAGTCTCGGTCTCAGATATCAACCGGTTGAAATAACCACATCAGACGGTTCGGACGGCTCGGCTGTAGATGACTATGATCCTACAACAACATGGATATGCCCCGCCGACGGCGAGATAGTATTTAATAAAGGGAATTGGTACGGTACACCTGCTGCCGTAGTGATGTTCGGTGACGACAATGTACATCATTTTGATATTATGTACAGCAGCAACGGCACTGACTGGCAGCTTGCCACCAACAACCGCATAAGCTCCGGCAAGGCGGGAGTATACGAAAAATATTATTTCGGTGTTCCCCCCTATCCTACCTATGTTAAGTATGTATCGCTTGACGATACGGATACCGTAATAGCGGAGCTTGGCTTCCCTATAGTAGACTAACAATATAAAACAGGCTGTCTGAAAATGACAGCCTGTCAGAGTGTCTGAAAATGACAGCCTGTCTTTTTTTGCTGTAAATTCATAAAAAATTAATAAAAAATGTATGGACAATATCATAAATTTGTGTT
>CAJONM010000161.1 GCA_905235885.1 uncultured Clostridia bacterium | reverse complement strand
CATGAGCATAATAGGTGCGATGCTCTATAAGAGATACAAGGCAAACGCCGCGCCTGTTGCCATCGTAAGCATGGACAACTGCTCCCATAACGGTGAAAAGCTCAGGGCAGGTGTAGTTGCGGTCATAAAGGCATGGGAAGCTGCCGGAAAGGTGGAGCCTGAGTTTATGGAGTACATAGACAGCAGCGTATCATTCCCATGGAGTATGATAGATAAGATAACGCCGCGCCCCAATGACAGCATACGGGCAATGCTTGCCGATAAGGGCGTTGAGGATATGGATCCGATAGTAACGGGCAAGGGTACATATATAGCCCCGTTCGTAAACGCCGAGGCACTGCAGTATCTCGTTATCGAGGATGATTTCCCCAACGGCAGACCGCCGCTTGATAAGGCAGGGGTGTATCTTACGACGCGCCAAACCGTAAACAAGGCGGAGACCATGAAGGTGACGACCTGTCTTAATCCGCTGCATACCGGACTTGCCGTATTCGGCTGTCTGCTCGGCTATGAGACGATATGGGAGGAAATGAATGATCCCGAGCTTAAAGGCTTGGTGGAAAAGCTTGCCCGGGAGGGAATGAAGGTCGTTATCGATCCTGAGATCATTGACCCCGTTAAATTTGTAAGCGAGGTAATAAACGAGCGTCTGCCCAATCCGTATATGCCGGACGCGCCGCAGAGAATAGCGACCGACACATCACAAAAGCTACCCGTCCGCTATGGTGAAACGATAAAATCATATATAAAAAGCGAGGAGCTTGACGCGAGTGCGCTGTCGGCCATACCTACGGTGATAGCCGGCTGGTTCAGGTATCTTCTGGCTGTCGATGATAACGGCAACGCATTCACTCTGAGCGCAGACCCGATGCTCGGTGACATGCAAAAGAAGCTGTCTGCCGTAAAATTCGGTGAGCCGGAGACGGGAAGAGGCGTTTTAAAGGAAATATTAAAGAGCGAAACGCTGTTCGGTACAGATCTGTGCCGGGCAGGCTTGTATGAAAAGATCGAATTAAAATTTATGTCGATGTTAAGCGGCAAGGGCGCTGTAAGAAATGCGTTAAAGGAGGTATAATGCCATGAAAATGACGATGCGCTATTACGGAAAAGGATATGATACCGTCACGCTTGAGCAGCTGCGTCAGATACGGTATGTCGAGGGACTTATAAGCACGCTGTATTATAAGCAGGCTGGCGAGCTGTGGGAAAGAGACGAGATCCGCGCACTGAAAAAGGAGATCGAGGACGGAGGTCTGGAGCTGTCGGGAATTGAAAGCGTAAATATCCATGATGCCATAAAGATCGGCTCTCCCGACAGGGATATGTATATCGAAAACTATATAAAGACACTTGAAAATCTCGGTGAGGAAGGCATTGACCTTGTATGTTACAATTTCATGCCTGTGTTCGACTGGACAAGAAGTGATCTTGCAAAGCCGCGTCCGGACGGCTCGACCGTTCTGGCGTACGATCAGGCGGCGGTAGACAGGATCGATCCCAATAACCTTGCCGAGTATATGGAGAAAAACTCAAACGGCCAGTTCATGCCCGGCTGGGAGCCTGAAAGAATGGCGAAGCTCAAGGAGCTTTTTGATGCGTATCGCGATGTCGATGCCGATAAGCTGTTTAATAATCTTGTATATTTCCTCAAGGCGATAATGCCAACCTGCGAAAAATACGGAATAAAAATGGCTATCCACCCCGACGATCCCGCATGGAGCGTGTTCGGGCTGTCAAGGATAATAACCGACAAGGACAATCTGCTTAAAATGCTCAATGCAGTTCCGAGCGTATATAACGGAGTGACATTCTGTATGGGATCTCTCGGCTCGAATGTCAACAACGATCTTGTCGATATAGTCCATGCTCTCAAGGGCAGAATACATTTTGCGCATATCCGCAATCTCAAGCACACCGGTCCCGGTCAGTTTGAAGAGGCGTGCCACCTCAGTGCCGACGGCTCCTTTGATCTTGCCGCCGTTGTTCGCGCCCTTTACGAGGATGGCTTTGACGGCGTAATTCGCCCCGATCACGGCAGAATGCTCTGGGGCGAAAAGGCTATGCCCGGTTACGGACTTTATGACAGAGCATTGGGAGCGGCGTATATAAGGGGACTATGGGAAATGGTATCCAAGTCCTGCGGAAGATAAGCGTCGCATCTCACGCCCTTTTGCCGCTCACATACAAGGAGTATAGCTTCGCGTCATCAAAGGCGCGACCTGCTCGCTT
>CAJONM010000160.1 GCA_905235885.1 uncultured Clostridia bacterium | reverse complement strand
GGCTATGAGCATTTCATGATAAAGGAAATAGAGGAGCAGCCGCGCGCGATCCGCGAAACGCTCTCGCCGCGCATAAAGGACGGCAGGATCGTCCTTGACGATGTATCGCTCACAAGAGAGGATATAAAGAAGCTTCGCAAGATATTTGTCGTTGCCTGCGGCAGCGCGTATCATGTGGGAGTTGTGGCAAAATATGTCATAGAGCGGCTGTGCCGTATACCCGTTGAGACGCAGATCGCGTCCGAGTTCAGATATTGCGATCCTATAGTAACGGCGGACGATCTCGTTATCGTAATAAGCCAGTCGGGCGAGACTGCCGACACTCTTGAGGCACTCAAGGTCGCGAAAACGAGAGGCGCAAGGATCTTATCCATAGTAAATGTCGTCGGCTCGGCGATAGCCAACGCATCCGATGATGTTCTATATACATGGGCGGGACCGGAGATCGCGGTCGCCACGACAAAGGCGTATTCTACTCAGCTTTCCATGGTATATCTTCTTGCGATATATATGGCAGAGCAGCTCGGAAACATCACCGCCGGACAATATACAAAGTACATAGACGAGCTTATGCTTCTTCCCACGCTCGTTGAGGAGCTGATAAAGAAGAAGGATCAGCTTGCATATCTCGCATCGAGATATTATAATTGCAGATCGATATTCTTCATAGGCAGAAATCTTGACTATGCCGTATCTCTTGAAGGCTCGCTAAAGCTCAAGGAGATCTCATACATACATTCGGAGGCGTATGCCGCCGGTGAGCTCAAGCACGGCACCATCTCGCTTATAGAGAACGGGACGCTCGTTATCGCGCTTGCCACAGGCAACGACCTGTTCGACAAAACGGTATCGAACATAAAAGAGGTCACATCACGAGGCGCGGTCGTTATGGGCATCACCACGACCGACCATGATATGGACGGCATTGCCGATCATATCATACAGATACCGCCGGTAAGCGACATATTCCTGCCGTCGCTTTCGGTAGTGCCGCTTCAGATATTCAGCTATTATGTAGCGGCGGAAAAGGGCTGCGACATCGACAAGCCCAGAAACCTCGCAAAATCCGTTACGGTCGAGTAAAAACGAACTTTTTTGAAAGGATCTGACTGTCTCAGCTATGAAAATAAAAACCTACAGCGGTCTGCGCATAACCGACCGCAGAAGAGTACGCCGAAAAATAACGGGCGCGGCGATAGTGGTGTTTATTATTCTTGCCGCCGTCTTTGTGATCGGCAAGCTTACCGAAAACAGCGCCGAATATCAGCTTCGGGCGTCACTCGTTGAGGAAAACAGAGCGCTGCGCGAGCAGGTAGCGGAGCTGTCGGAGCGCATTTCGGAGCTTGAGGGGACAATATCGGAGCAGGAGGCATATATCGCATCAATGCCCGAAACACAAACGGAAACGGAAGAGACTTATACGGAGCAGCCGACAGCTAACAGCAGCTTCACTCAGAGCACACCGCGAAGCTATTAAACGGAGGGAAATATTATGTCATATGTAGAGATAAACACAAAAAGAAAAAAGGGAAAGATAAGCAAGTATATTTACGGACAGTTCGCCGAGCATCTGGGAAGGTGCATATATGAGGGGCTGTATGTCGGTGAGGACAGCGAGATACCGAATATAAACGGGATGCGCTGCGATGTCGTAAACGCACTCAAGGAGCTGGATATACCCGTTCTGCGCTGGCCGGGCGGCTGCTTTGCCGATGACTACCATTGGCGCGACGGCATAGGCGACAAGAAAGACCGTCCGTATATGGTAAACACCAACTGGGGCGGCGTTGTTGAAAACAACCATTTCGGCACGCATGAATATTTTGAGCTTTGCCGCCAGCTCGGCTGCGAAACATACATAAACGGCAATGTCGGCTCAGGCACAGTACAGGAGATGCGCGACTGGATCGAGTATATGACATTTGACGGCAATTCACCGCTTGCCAACGAACGGCGCAAAAACGGGCATGACGAGCCGTTTAAGGTATCATTTTTCGGTGTGGGCAACGAAAACTGGGGCTGCGGCGGATGTATGACTCCCGAATATTACAGCGATCTTTACAGACGGTTCCAGACCTTTATCCGCAACTACGGAGAGAACAAGATATACAAAATAGCCTGCGGCGCAAACTCGGATGACACCAACTGGACCGAAACAGTCCTTAAAAAATCCGGTCAATTTATGGACGGCATATCATGGCATAACTACACATTTGAGGACAGCTGGCAAAATCGCGGCATGAGCGATGATTTTGACGAAAACGGCTGGTATAACAATCTCGTCGATGTTGAGCGTATGCGTAAGCGTCTTTCGGAGCATATCGCCATTATGGATGTATGCGATCCGAAAGGGGAAACGGATCTGATCGTTGACGAATGGGGCAACTGGTACGACTGCATCCCCGGCACCAATCCGGGATTTCTGTATCAGCAGAATACCATGCGCGACGCGGTAACGGGAATGATCATCCTGCATATGTTCCACGCGGCAAACAGACGCGTTAAAATGGCAAATATAGCGCAAATGGTAAATGTTCTCCAGGCAATGGTGCTTACCGAGGGCGAAAAAATGACCGTAACGCCGACATATCATCTGTTTAAAATGATGAAGGGACATCAGGACGGTGAGCTTCTTGATACATTCTATGATGGCAAGTCATACGAGGTAAAGGGATTTTCTGTACCGAAAATAAGCATATCCGCCTCAGAGAAGGACGGCATTGTGACAATATCGGCGGCAAATACGCGCCTTGACAAGGACGAGGAGCTTGAGATCTCGCTCGACCGCGAATTTTCAGAGGTATCCGCACTTGTTCTTACATCGGAGAATATGTGCGACTGCAACACATTTGACGAGCCGGAAAAGGTAAAGCCGATACCGCTTGCCGCAGAGCTTTGCGGCGATAAGCTGAAGCTGACGATACCGAAGATGAGCATAGCCGCGATCACCTTAAAATGAAAAAGTGCAAGCGCTGCGGATTAAAAACCGCGCTAACGGACGAGGACATACAAAAAATGATCCAGCAGGT
>CAJONM010000159.1 GCA_905235885.1 uncultured Clostridia bacterium | reverse complement strand
TATGGTCGGAAACGCACATGGGCATGAACAAAGCGTTATCCTTCTCTGCCCACCGCGAAGCGGTGTGCGCCGAAGGCGCTTTGTTCTATTGTAGCTTAAAACCGTAAAAAATCAACGGAAAAATGGAAAAGCGGTAATACACGCGGCGTATCGGCGTAAAATAACAAAAAATTCTGCCTGATTATTGACAAATATGTGCGTTTTGTTGTATAATGCGTGTATATATTAAATCATTGAGGGGGTTTATGACATGGGTTATTATTTTGACGATTCAAAAAGCTTATATGCTTATGAGGGAACGGATGTAAACGCGGCGTTATGCTCGATCGCTTATAGGTTTATGGGGCAGAACATAAAGCACGGTCTGTATTATCGGGCATATACAAACGCGGGGATAGTAAGAACGACCGACTATCGCTATGTGATAGATTTTAACAAGATCTTCCCCGACAGCAAGCAGAAGGACTGCGTATGGGCGTTTACCAAGCTCTGGTCAAACGGCGACAGCACATACGGTATAGACATAAACTGTTTCGGGCCGATGGAGATGTATGTAAACGGCGAAGAGGCTTACAAGTCGGATATATTTAAGGAGAGATATTCCGAGACGGTAACGCGCGTTTTCATAAAGCTGAAAGCGGGCTGGAACGATATTCGTTTCCGCTGGAAGAAAACAAAGGCAGGCTTCGGCGGTCAGTTCGGTACATGGATAGGCAAGTGGGATCTCTACACGCTTATGCCGACAAAGGAGCGCGACGGACAAGAGGGCTTTGTATTTACCGATATTGTAAGCGACAGCTATGTTCCCGAATTTGAGGCAGGCATGAGCGAGGCAGATTTTGACGGCAAGCTTTATCCGGAGATCAAATTCCCCGTTGACGGCAAGGGACAGCTTACGCATATGTACGGCACGCCTGAGGGCAAGTATGCGATCGCGTGGGCGAGCGCGTTCTTTGACAAGATGGGTACGGCATCGTATAAATTCAGGATCGCGGCAAAGGGCGCGGCTACGGTATATGTCGATAAAAAAGAGGTGTTCTCATTCGGCGGCGGCAGCGCTGAGTTTGATGCCGATATAGCGCTTGGCAGGCATGATATATTTGTAAAATCGGTATGCAGCGGAGACTGGGGCTTTGATCTGTCCGTAGACGATATTACTCTCGAAAGCGCCGCGCGCGTAAAGGGAACGGATGACGCGTGGATGTACATCGGCCCGTTTGCGGCGGATTTTGAGTTCCCGTTTGATGACGCTTGCAGTATGCACAAGGTCATTGGCGAGCCGAAAACATACTGGAGACTTGATCTTAAAGACACATTCGTTCGTCCGTATAACGAAAACACGCTCTACGGCAGATGGAATTATCCGCTCGGAGTTACGCTCTATGGCCTTCTCCATGCGGCAATCGCGATCGGCTCGGAGGATATAAAGAACTATATAAAGGATCATATCCAGCTTTGCTGCGATACGCTCGATTACGCGCTTTGGGATAAGGAGCAGTACGGTGGAGCGACTTCTATACATAATCTGCTCACAAGCATAGACTCTCTGGATGACTGCGGCTCGTTCGCGTCAATGATGCTTGAGGTAAATAAATATATGCCCATAGACGGAGTAAAGCCCGTTGCCGATTATGTTGCCGAATTTATTGAGCATGGTATGTCGCGCCTTCCCGACGGCACATTCTACCGCAAAGAGCAGATGCACCATTTCCACAACGGCACAATGTGGGCGGACGATCTGTATATGAGCGTTCCTTTCCTTACAAGGTATTATAAATTTACGGGTGATATAAAATACGCAAACGATGCGGCGGAGCAGTTCTTCGGGTTCAAAAAGCGTTTGTTTATGCCTGAGCAGCAGATAATGTCGCATGTATATGATTTTAAATACGATTCAATGACGGGCGTGCCGTGGGGACGCGGCAACGGTTGGGTGGTATTCTCCATGACCGAGCTGCTTGCGGAGTTGCCCGACGATCATCCGCGAAAGGGCGATCTGATAGAATTTCTCAATACGCTTTGCGAGGGCTATCTCAAGCTTCAGGATCCGGACGGTATGTGGCATCAGGTAATAACCGACTGGGAGTCATATCCGGAGACCTCGTGTACTTCGATGTATATATACGCATTTTCGAGGGGCGTTCGTAACGGTTGGCTCAAAGATCCCGAAAAGTATGTCAAGGCGGTATACAAGGGTTGGGAGGCGATCGTAAAGACGAGCGTTGACCGCGACGGAAATGTGTACGGCGTATGCCGCGGCTCGGAATTTTCGTTCCTTGCCGATTATTACAAGTATGAGTTGGGCTGGAACCTCAACGACGCGCACGGTACGGGCATAGTAATGCTCGGCGGCATCGAGGTAGAGAGACTGACGGAATTTTTGAATAAGCAATAACAATAGAAAAGGGTGGGCTGTCGCATATGCGACAGCCCACCTTTTTTTGACTTATTCATCTGTGTCTTCAAGCACGACTTTTACCGATACTGTTTTTGAATCCTCCGGGATATACATTCCCGTCAGCTCCTTCAGCTCCGCCGTTTCGCCCGATATATCCGATATTTCCGCGACGACCTCCGAAAAATCGTAGCCGTCAAGCGTGCCGATCGTCACCGATGACGGCGTAACGGTCGTTTTTGCCCTGTCTATCTTATATCCGTAAAGCCATGATGCCGTCGCCGCCTTTACCGGGAGCGTGACGGCGTTATATACGGAGTTCGTTACCGTTATCTCATGCGGCTCGTATATGAGCGTGTTATCCGCGATTATCGGTGCGCCCTTGCTGTCTACAAGAACGACATTTGCCGTTGTGCTATCGACTGTCGTGTGTCCGATATTTACCACCACAAGCGCCGATGCGACGCGGTCAAGCTCCGATTGTGCGCCCATCACCTTTATTTTGTTCTGTGACGGCACAGATTTCACAAGCTTGTCGGGCAGAGTGTTGGTCTGCTCTATCTTTATCGTCATTTCCTTATCCGAGAGTGCGTCTACCGTTACAGGTATATAGCTGAAATTTACGCGCTCGATCGTCAGCTTGTTGTTCGGCAGAAGGACAGACGCTTCAAGATTGTATTCGCCCGGCTCCGTAATGCCCGACACATCCACATCCACCTCAAGCTTATCCATCGCTCTCATAAGGTCATCGCGCTTTCCGCTTACCTTTACCGACAGATCCTGCGGCGGATCCTCTATTACCACACAGCCGTTGGCACGCAGCTCGTCGGTGCCGAGATAATTGATACGCATAACGCGGAATGTGTTGGTTATGTCAGGTCCGTTTATGTATGACACCATCGCCCATATTACTATCGCGATCATAACGGACAGTATCATGTATGCAAGCCTGCCCTTTTTCTGTTTCTTATTAGCTGTCATGACAATGCCCTCCGTTATTTCGATTTGTTTAAAAGCTTTATCTTCTTAACAAATTCCTTGCTCTGGTATGTATTATCATCCATCAGCTTTGTAAGCGCCTTCTCAAGCGCGGCGCGGCTGAGATTGCGCGTAAGCGAGCCGTTCATGGCGATCGAGATCTTGCCCGTTTCCTCGCTTACGACTATTACGACCGCGTCGGAGGTCTCGCTCAGCCCCAGTGCCGCGCGGTGGCGCGTGCCAAGCTCGCTGGCAAGGTTTGTATTCGCCGTAAGCGGCAGAACGCATCCGGCGGTGATGATCTTGTTGTTGCGGATTATTACCGCGCCGTCATGAAGCGGCGTGTTCGGCACAAATATATTTTCAAGCAGCTCGCAGGTAACATTCGCGTCAAGCATCGTGCCGCTGTTCATATATTCGCCAAGCCGCGTTTTGCGCTCCATAACGATCAGCGCTCCGACATTTGCCGCCGCCATATTTTCCGCCGCCTGTGCGATGTTCTCTATAGCCGCCGCGGACGCGTCGTTATCTGAGTCAAAGGCGAAGCCCATAAAATGCACGAGCTTTAGCTGTCCTATCTGCTCAAGTAGCTTTCTCAGCTCCGGCTGGAATATTACTATCAGCGCCAGCGCGGCGATCTGCATGATCGCGCTCAATATGTAGTTCAGTGCGTTCAGCCGCAGAACTCCGCTTAAAATATATATCACGACCGCTATGATTATACCGCGCACGACCTGCACCGCTCTTGTTCCGCGCAGTGCCATCATGGCTGAATAGACAAGGATCGCAACTATCAATATATCAACGACATCCGTTATGCGCATCGTGC
>CAJONM010000158.1 GCA_905235885.1 uncultured Clostridia bacterium | reverse complement strand
TATGGTCGGAAACGCACATGGGCATGAACAAAGCGTTATCCTTCTCTGCCCACCGCGAAGCGGTGTGCGCCGAAGGCGCTTTGTTCTGTCAACTACTCATTGAACTGAATTTCTGTGATATTTCATACACCTTATCCTTGACCGACAGAAACGCTTCCGCCACTACCGGATCAAAATGCGTGCCTGAGCTTTCCGCTATTATCGATATTGCCTCATCAAAGGGATATGGGCCTTTATAGCATCTTTTAGATACCAGCGCGTCAAATACATCCGCGACCGCCATTACGCGTGCCGACAGCGGTATGTCTTCACCGCTGAGTCCGCAGGGATACCCTGCGCCGTTCCACTTTTCATGATGGAACTCGGCAATGTTCTTCGCTTCTTTAAGGTAACCTGCCTCCGGAACGGTTTGCATTACCTTTTGTATTATCTCACTGCCGTATACGGTATGCTTTTTCATTATCTCGAACTCTTCATCGGTAAGCTTGCCCGGTTTATTGAGTATCATATCCGATATATGGATCTTTCCGATGTCATGCAGCGGCGCGGCATTTACCGCATCCTCGATAAACGAGTCGGTTATCCGATCCGAATACGGACCTTCCTTTTGAAGCTCCTCAAGGATGATCTGCACATATGCGGCGGTCTTGCGTACATGATCGCCGGTGTTCTCGTCGCGGCTTTCGACCATATCGGCAAGAACAATGATAAGTCCGCTCTGCATTTTTGATATCGTCTGTGTTTTATTCTTTATGTCAGCCATATAGTTTACGCTGTTTTTGGCGGTTTGCATAAGGGCGAAATAAAGATTTTCTATTTCATCGCCTGTTCTTATTTGCAAGTGATCTATGCGCGAGAGATTTTTCATTACCGCGCTCTCTTCGCCGTATGCGAATGATTTTGTGCAGAATGCCATCGTGTTTACGGGCAGTATTACATTATTCTTTATAAACCACACGCTGAAGGTGACGATAAGTATGACAAATCCCAGCAGGATAGCTATAAGCTTTCCTAAAAATTCGCGGTTATATTGTGAGAGCAGATACATCGAAACATCTACGGCAGCATAGCATCGGCAATCTCCGTTGCTGTCATATACGGGCTTATACACCGTCAGGAGCCAGCCGTATTTGTCGTTTGATATTATCGGCTCTATCTCCTTGCCTGCCAGAAGGCTGTCGAGATACGGATAAAACGACTGGTCAAATTCTATCAGCTCGCCAGGCTCGGAACCGGGAGTATCATCCGTATCGAGGTCAAAGACCACATGGCAGCCGTCCTCTCCTATTTTGTATACATAAACATACTTTACATCAGGCGTGCTTTCACGCAGCTTATAGAGCATCTGCCGTGTTTGGGCATAGCCCTCTGCGTCGAAGCCTTTTTCTATGTATTCGTCCGTCATATCTCCGTCGACCATTTCGGCTGCCACCGAGGCGATGCTGCTTGCGCTTCGTTCATTGTCCTGTATCGTGGTTTTTTTGAACAGTGCAAGGCTTATCACCGTTGCGATAAACGCTATAAGGATAGTGCCTATAACGAGTATGAACATTATTTTAATGCGAAGCGATACAACGCGTATCTTGCTTTCGCGCACGGCTTTCCACATCGCATTATCCAACGGTGTCTGCCATATGCCGCCCGATCTGAAATCTCTGTACGGTTCTGCCGACATCACCCGTGATATTATAAGAAAAATAGTTATCATTATGGCTTTATCGACAAACTCACAGGCAATGCCCGATATAAGCTGAGCCGCGACTACATTATGGATACGCTCATATAAATATAAGAACAGCTGATAGTTCGCTCCGATCACGCCGCCGTCATTGAGAAATGTCGAGATCACAGCGCCACATATCCCCGTTATGGGGGCGATAATGAGCAGAAAGGCATACGCGCCGGAGGTCTTTTTGAAAAGTCCTCGCACGGAAAAGAATGCCGTAAACACCGCAAGTATCATATTTATCGCGATAAAATATACCTGATGCCTGTCTGTTATACCGATCAACAAGCCTGTTATAAAGCTTACCGCCACACCGGGCATATATCCGCCGTAGACAGAGGCAAGTATGGTTCCTGCGCTGTCAAGGCGCAGCGGCAGACCGGTCAGTCGGGCTATGATTATTCCTATGATATTTATCGCTATTGACACAACAAATAAAATTTTCATGTGTTTTTTCATATTATTGGATGTGATTGTTTGGGATGGGGTTGTTTCCATAAGACTCCTCCTTGAGGTTTTCGGTTTCCGCCCACGCGGACATTTACCTTGTCCGCATATATATCTCAGTGTTGCGATCGACACCGAATCCTTCTTTAGTATACTATAAATCTTGCCAAATTACAAGAGCATTTTTAAATTTATCCAATAAATCGTTGTTGCTTTAATTTTGCCAAATATACTTTATAAATATCATTTATGAATTGCTTTCCTTGCTTTTCTGAGCACCCCGTATGCTTTTCCGACAGGCTCGTAGATCCGCCGGTGACGGATGAGGAAATCGAGCGTGGCAAACCGCTTTTTCTTTGCAAGTGATATGGGCAGCACCCAGCCCCACCATGCATTGTCGGGATCATAGTCATCTATGGCGCTTTTGAACGGCTCGGTGTTTACAAAATCCAAAAACTCGCTTTTTCTTGCCGCCGCCGGCTTCGGATTATTCATATGGAAAAAGTTTAACAGCATAGCGTCCACCGCAAGCGCGATAAGTCTGTAATTTTTGTATTTATACGATACATCCTCATCGCCCGGATACAGCCGCTCTATGCAGTCGTTATGATGTCCGATAAGTGACATGGATACCGCGGTAAAATCGGGATTGTACCGCTGGGTTATCCCCTGCATATCCTTTCTGTAATAATACATCTCATACGGCAGATACGCGATACTCTTCGCGCAAAAATACGCGTATGTGTTAAATACGCTGTCCTGCGCTTTTTTCTGTCCTGCCGGGAATTGCAGCTTGTTATCGAGCAGAAAACCGCGTCTGTACAGAGCGCCCCATGCGGCATGATAATACGCTTCCCTGTCCATGCCGTATCTGTCGCCGTCAAGCGGACGCATACAAAGGCATGAAATGCTTATGTGCCGTCCTGCCGTTTCGGGAAGCTCTGTCAGCGCCGTTACGCGGCACTCCGCTTCGCTGCCGGGTTTGTTTTGGTGAAATATTTGCCTGTTATGTATAATTACATCATATTTTGGGTCACAGAACGAGAGCGCGGTACGAATAAAATTATCCGACAGAATATCATCTCCGTCGGCAAAAAATATCCATTCCCCCGCCGCCTCGTTTATCGTGCGGTTTCTTACGCGGCTCAGTCCGCCGTTTTCACCCATATTTATATATCTCACGCGGTCGTTTGCCGCGGCATATTCCCGACATACGCTGCCGGAATTATCCGTTGAGCAATCATCTATGAGCAAAAGCTCCGTCTCATCGGTAAGCTGGCGTATAATGCTTTCTATATGCTGTCTCAGATACGGTTCCTTTACATTGTATACCGCACTGCCTATACTTATTTTTATCGACATATATTTCAAACTCCTGTTATCATATAACTAAATAAAATTATATCATCACCTTGCGCCTTTGTCAACAGAGGCGGCGCGAATTTTGTCAAAATATCAAAAGTCGGTTGACTTTGATAATTATTTGCGATATAATTATTGATATGATATGTTATTATAAATTTATGAAGGGAAGTAATGCGAGCTATGTATAAAAAGAGAAAAACCGGTTGGCTGGAACACTTCGATTATAAAATACTTAATGTCATCGTTGTGTTGGCAATGTTTCTTCTGATAATCGCAAGACATCTGCCGTTTACCATGATGCAGCTTATCAGCAGCGTCTGCATACTGGTAATGTTTGTGCTTTTGTTCGATATTATGACGGAAATACACAAAGATGTAATGTACAGAAGCATTTTAAAGGAATTTCTGCTGTCGATCGTCAATATGGGACTGGCAAGCGCGGTCATACTGCTGTATCTGAAGCATGTGGCAAGGATGCAGGTAAGCGTTGAAATGTCGTGGTTGTTTTTTCTGGCAAGCATGGGTACGAACTACATTGTAATGCTGATCTACAAGGAACTTGTCAAAAAAGGTCTGAGCGTCTATAACAGTAAGCGCAGAATGATCATTATCGCAATGGATGACAATATCGTAGACTTTGTAAGGCGCGTAGAAAGCCACTCCTTCGGTCATATAGAGATCGCCGGTATAGTGGTAATCGAAAGCGAAAAATTCGAGGTCGGAGACACGATCATGGGTCATCCGTTTATTTGCCAGATAGACGACCTTCCCGATTATCTTCTGAAAAAATGGGTAGATGAAGTATTCATGAATTTGCCCAGCAGAAGAGCACCGCGCGAAGTAATATCACGCCTTACGGAAATGGGCATAACCACTCACCGCGCGATAGATTTCAGCCTGGAAGAGGATAACAACAAGATGGTAGAGTCTCTTGCCGGCTTTACTTGTCTTACAGAAAGCGTAAGGATCATGCAGTCGACCAGCTTCTTTGCAAAGAGGCTGATGGATATTGTCGGCGGTCTGGTGGGATCAGTGATGGCGATAATTCTTACGATAATCGTAGGTCCGTTGATCTTCATTACCGACCCCGGTCCGATATTCTTCGCACAGCCGCGAATAGGCAAAGGCGGAAGAGTGTTCAAAATGATAAAATTCCGCTCGATGTACAAGGACGCGGAGGCGCGCAAGGCGGAGCTGATGAAGCATAATACCGTATCGGACGGAATGATGTTTAAAATGGATAACGATCCGCGTATACTCGGCAGCGGTCAGGACGGAACGAAGAAGGGCATCGGCTGGTTTATCCGCAAATTCTCCATTGATGAATTTCCGCAGTTCTTCCAGGTGCTCAAGGGCGATATGTCGCTTGTCGGAACGCGTCCGCCGACCCTTGACGAGTGGGAGAAATACGGTTCCTCGCACAGGGCGCGCATGGCTATACGGCCGGGCATCACAGGAATGTGGCAGGCGAGCGGCAGAAGCGATATAACCGACTTTGAAGAGGTCATAAGACTGGATATGGAATACATAAGAAATATGGATCTCTGGTTTGATATAAAGCTTATTCTCAAAACCATAAAAGATCAACTCAGAGGCGCCGGAGCCAAATAAATGGTGGTGGAACAAAGCGCCTTCGGCGCACGCCTGCGGCGGGCAGAGAAGATAAAGCACTTTGTTATGCCCATGTGCGTTTCCGACCATAG
>CAJONM010000157.1 GCA_905235885.1 uncultured Clostridia bacterium | reverse complement strand
TATATCTCGGTTATGCCTATTATCTTTGCCGCACAAAGGATAGCGTCATCGACCTCGCCCTTTTCATTCGGCGGAGTTACGACAACTATTCGCGGCACTTTTGCCACGACCGCCGGAATGCCCAGCATACACAGCACAGACGGGAACGAGCCTTTTCCATGCGGAACATACAAGCATACATCAACAATAGGCGTTGTCTTTTCTCCGACCATAAGCCCGTCATCGACCATGGTAAACCACATTTCCTCCGGGAGCTGCTTCTCGTGGAAATCATATATGTTCTTGTACGCGTATTCTATCGACTTACGCGTTTTTTCGTCAAGCCTTTCATAACCTGCGTCTATCTCCGCCTGCGTCACCTTCATCGTGTCGGCAGTAAGATGCACCTTGTCAAATTTCTCGGTGTATTCCAATACGGCTGCATCGCCTCTGTCGCGGATGTCGTCGGACACCGCTTTTGCGATCTTCATCTGCTCGGTTATATCCTGCTCGGCGCGGCGCATTATTTTATCGTACTCGGCGCGCGTCATTTTGCTTAATTCATATATGTTCGGCGTCATATTTATCTCCATTCCGCCGCCTTGGGGCGGCATAAGTTTTTATTTGCGTTAAGGGATCACGCATCATTTTTAAAAATGTTCTTTACCTTATTCATAAAGCTGTTCTTTTTTACATAATCGACATTTTCATCGAATTTGCGCAGCAGCTCTTTTTGGTTCGAGTTGAGATTTTTCGGCACCTCGACGGTAACGGTCACATATTCATCACCGTTCCCTCTGCCGTGCAGAATGGGTATACCCTTGCCCCTGAGCCTAAAGCGCGTATTTGTCTGCGTGCCCTCAGGTATGTCGTACTCAACAATCCCGTGTATTGTAGGCACCTTCAGCGTCGCGCCCAATGCTGCCTGCACAAATGTTATCGGTATCGAAACATTTACATCATATCCGTCACGCCTAAATATATCATGCGGCTTTACGCGTATATATAGTTGCAGATCGCCGCTGGGGCCTCCCCCCGTTCCGGCATTGCCGGCGCCGGATATACGCATGACCTGATCGCTGTCTATGCCGGCAGGGATATTTACCTCCACCGTTTTGTTTTGCTTTACATTGCCCGTTCCGCGGCATGACGGACACGGATCCTTTATTACCTTGCCCTTGCCGTGGCATATGGGGCATTCGGTGATGACATTGGAAAATCCGAACATTGTCTGTCGTCTTTGCTGCACCTGACCGCTCCCGTTACAGTTCAGACATGTCACAGGCTGTGTTCCTGCCTTTGCGCCGCTGCCGCCGCAATCGGAGCAGGTCTCGTTCTTGGATATATTTATCTTTTTCTTGCAGCCGAATGCCGCTTCCTCAAAGCTGAGATTGATATATTGGCTGAGATCGCTGCCGCGTCTTGGTCCGTTCCTGCGCGAACGGGAGCCGCCAAATCCAAATATATCGCCAAATCCGCCGAATATATCGCCTATGTCGCCCATATCAAAGCCGCCGAAACCGCCGGCACCGCCAAAGCCGTTGCCGTCAACTCCTGCGTGACCGAACTGATCGTATCGCTGCCGCTTTTCGTCATCGGACAGCACCTGATACGCTTCGTTGACCTCTTTAAAATGTTCCTCAGCCTCTTTATCGCCCGGATGCAGATCCGGGTGATATTTTTTGCTCATTTTTCTGAATGCCTTTTTTATTTCATCTCCGGACGCGCCCTTTCCCACGCCCAGGACTTCATAATAATCTCTTTTTTCAGCCATTTATTCAGCTCCTCTATATACCTGATGAGGGCGAAACGCTCCGCGTCCGCCCTTTTGTATTGTCATCAGTCGTTGTCTACCTCTCTGTAGTCCGCCTCGTAAACTCCGTCATCGCCGGGCGCCTGCTGCGCCTGCGACGGGTCAAAACCTGCCGCCTGACCCTGCGGATTTGCCTGCTGATACATTTTCTCCGAGATCTTGTAGAATTTCTGAGTAAGTCCCTCTGTTGCTGTCTTTATAGCTTCGGTATCCGTTCCCTTCAGCGCTTCCTTTACCTTGTCTATCTCTGCCTGTATCTCGCTCTTTTCGCTTTCCGATACCTTATCGCCAAGATCCTTGAGTGTCTTTTCACACTGGAATACCATCGACTCGGCGCCGTTTCTTGTTTCGACCTCTTCCTTGCGCTTCTTGTCCTCTTCGGCGTACTTTTCTGCTTCCTTTACAGCCTTATCTATATCCTCGTCACTGAGGTTTGATGATGCGGTTATGGTTATCTTCTGCTCATTGCCCGTACCGAGATCCTTTGCTGTTACATTAACGATACCGTTCGCGTCTATATCGAATGTGACCTCTATCTGCGGAACGCCTCGCGGTGCCGGTGCGATGCCGGTAAGGTTAAAGCGGCCAAGAGTTTTGTTATACTGCGCCATTTCACGCTCACCCTGCAATACATGGATCTCTACCTGTGTCTGTCCGTCCGCCGCTGTCGAGAATACCTGTGACTTGCTTGTCGGTATTGTGGTGTTGCGTTCGATAAGCTTCGTGCATACACCGCCCAGCGTTTCGATACCGAGCGAAAGCGGAGTTACATCCAGAAGCAGAACGCCCGTTTCCTCACCTCCGAGTACGCCTGCCTGACGCGCCGCGCCTACGGCAACGCATTCATCCGGGTTTATGCCCTTATGCGGCTCCTTGCCCATTTCCTTCTTAACGGCTTCCTGTACGGCAGGTATTCTTGATGAGCCGCCTACCAAAAGCACCTCGTCTAT
>CAJONM010000156.1 GCA_905235885.1 uncultured Clostridia bacterium | reverse complement strand
GGCGGCGGTAAAATATCTTTTTGCTATATCGTTATTTATCGGCACCTGCCGCTGTATATCTATCCCGACAGTCGTATCTCCCACCGCGCACACCGCATATTCGCCCGAATGTGATATGCTGAACTGTATATCGCTGTCCTCAAAATACGGCTTACCGCGCTCGGCTGCTTTGTATCGGAACGGCGGCGCTGTATCGGGCGCATATTCCGTCATTGCCCTTATAAGAGCAATCTCCGCCGCCTCCGATCGTTTTAGAGCCGTTTCATTTTTAAGCCGCAAGATACGCGCGATGCGATATTCGGAAAAAAGCGACCTGTCCATTTCTTCATCTATGCGAGCTATGGCTATAACAAAACCGTTTGATCTGATTATCCTCATCCTCTCGGCTTACCGCATTCGGAACAGAATTTTCCTTTATTTATCGTGCCGCATTGGCATCTCCATTCTGCAAACGGATTTGGCTTACCGCACTCAGAGCAGAACTTTCCGCTATTGCGAGCGCCGCATTCACATTGCCATATATCAGGCTGTTTCGGCTGCTGAGGTTGCTGAGGCTGCTGCTGTGCCGCCATTCCGAATAGCTGTCCGACATTCGCACCGCCTACATTCTGCGCCATGCCCATGCCCATAAATCCTGCCATTGCGCCGTTGGGATTGCTTGCCGCGTTCTGCATCGCCTGCGCCTGTGCGCCGGCAAGATGCGCCGCCGCCATCTGCGGATTGCGCAACGCTGCGTTCCGTTGCAGCTCCTTTATCATCTTTTCATCTTCCTCGGACGCATTTACCGATCCGACGCCGACCGATACGATCTCTATTCCTCTGAGATCCGACCACTTTTCGCTCATGACATCGTTTAACGCATCGGCAAGCTCCATGGTATGCGCCGGAATAGCACTGTAGCGTATGCCCGTTTCCGAAAGCTTTGCAAATGCCGGCTGAAGAGCCGTCAGAAACTCTGTCTTAAACTGGCTGTCGATCTTATCTCTTGTATAGTCATCTGTAATATTTCCGCATACATTTTTATAGAACTTCATCGGATTTGTTATCTTGTATGAATATTCGCCATGACAGCGTATGGAAATATCAACATCAAGTCCCACATTCGTATCTACGACTCTGAACGGTACAGGTGATGATGTGCCGTATTTATTACCTATGATCTCCTTTGTATTGATAAAATACACCCTCTGATCCTTGCCGGCGTCACCGCCAAAAGTAAAACGGCGTGCCGTTTCAGAAAACATCGCCTTGACTCCCTCACCGAGCGAGCCTGCAAATATTGTCGGCGTCATATCCGAATCATATCTATATTCGCCCGTTTCCGCACAAAGCTCCTTTATCTCGCCATTTTCGACAATGATCATACACTGACCGTCATTTACGGCAATAATAGAGCCGTTTGATATTACATTGTCCTCACCCTTTGTGTTCGAACTGCGTCTGCCTGTACGCTTTTTGCCTTTTACCGCAAGCACATCCGCGTCCATACTGTCGCAGTATATGTACTCCTTCCACTGATCCGCCAGCGTTCCGCCGAGCGCACCCAAACCTGCCTTAATAAGTCCCATACTCTTCCATTTCCTTTCTTTATGTTAATTAAATTAAATTTTCAATGCTCCCAGTACCTCGCCTATCTTATCATGTATTACAAGCTCTGCCATACTGTCTGCCGAGGTCGCGTCACGATTTATAACTACCAGATGTCTGCCTCTGAAATAATTTATAAATCCTGCTGCCGGATATACTATAAGCGATGTTCCGCCTATTATGAGCGTATCGGCATCGGCTATCGCGCGGACCGCGCCGTTGATGCAATTATCGTCAAGCATCTCCTCATAAAGCACAACATCCGGCTTTATCCGTCCTCCGCAGTCGCACATGGGCACTCCGTCCGATCTCTCTATTGCCTCTATGCCGTAGAATTTATGGCATTTTTCGCAATAATTCCGCAGCGTTGACCCGTGCAGCTCATATACATTCACAGAGCCTGCAAGCTGATGCAGTCCGTCTATATTCTGAGTCACGACCGCCTTGAGCTTTCCTGCTTTTTCAAGCTTTGCGAGCGCGATATGCGCCTTGTTAGGCTTGATGTTTTTTATAATGAGCTTATCTTTGTAAAATCTGAAAAACTCCTCCGGCTTCTCATAATAAAATGTTCTGCTGACGATCTGCTCCGGCGGATATTTATATTTCATATTATACAGTCCGTCCACACTTCTGAAATCGGGTATACCGCTTTCTGTTGACACGCCTGCTCCGCCGAAAAATACAATGTTGTCACTGTCGTCAATGATTTTTTGTAATTTTTCTATATCCGTCATTTATATCTCTCCAAATCCGTACATAAGCATAGCCAGAACAGCCTCGCCTGCCGTTTCCGTTCTCAGGATCCGTCTGCCGAGCGTTACGGTCTGTATATCTGCCGCTTTAAGCTTTTCTGTCTCCGTAATATCAAATCCGCCCTCGGGGCCGATAACATACGAAACATTTTTGGGACTGTCCGCCGCTTCTATAACATCTGAAAGGTGCGTTATTTGCTCACACTCATAAGGTGCGAACGCCAACTCCGCATAGCGCAGCTCATTTATCATTTCATCCACCGTAACGGGTGCGGAAACCTCCGGAACAACGCCCCTACCCGACTGCTTTGCAGCCTCATATGCTATTTTTTGCCATCGCTCTGTCTTTTTATGTGCGTCACTTTCGTTATTGATCTTTACAACGCATCGCGACATCTTTACGGGAACTATGCGTCTTATGCCCAGCTCGGTCGTTTTCTGGATTATATAGTCCATTTTTGACCCCTTCGGCAGTCCCTGATACAGTGTGATACTGACATCCGGCTCCGTATCGCATTTTGTTTTTGACTGTATGCTGCACATAACGCATGAGGACGATATTTCCGTTATTACCGACTCGTAGTCCGTGCCTCTGCCATCGCATACCGTTATCGTATCTCCCACGCCCAGTCTCAGGACGCGGCTGATATGCTTTGCATCCTCACTGTCTATCCTTATCGTTGTATCGGATATATTGTCTGTGGATGTAAAAAATTTTGGCATTTTCTTCCTCCGTATCCGATCATCTAAAATGCGTTCTCGATGTGATTTACAGCCTTTACATACATACCGTCCGGAGAATTGCCGTAATACACCTCGATAATATCAAAGCGCATATACATATCATCACCGCTGTATAGCTGCGCCATATATCGCAGCCGTTTTTGCTGCTTCCTGTCGACAAACTCCGAAGGGTAGCCGTAATCATCGTTTTTACGCGTTTTTACCTCTACAAAAACAAGGCATCCGTCCATATCATACGCGATAATATCGATCTCTCCATGCTTGCCGCGAAAATTTCGATCCTTTATCATATACCCCTTGCCGCTCAGATAACGAGCGGCAAAGTCCTCACCGAACTTACCTATTTCGCTCTTGTTCATATTTCTTCAAAAATGTCCGCCTGTGAATAGGGCTTATGCCGAGCCTGTCTATAGCATCATAGTGCGCCCTTGTACCATAGCCTTTATGCTTCTCAAAGTCATATCCGGGGTATTTCTGCGCCATTTTTATCATATATCTGTCACGCGACACCTTCGCCAATATCGATGCTGCCGCAACAGACATACTGAGCGCATCGCCTTTTATCACGCATTCGCCGTCCACATCAAGATCGGGCATCCTGTTTCCATCAACTAAAACATAAGCCGGTCTTACCTTAAGATCCGACACCGCCTTTTTCATGGCGGACATTGTGGCTCTTAATATATTGATCTGATCGATCCTTTGCTCGGATACGGCGCATATCGAATACGCAACCGCCTGTTTACGGATAATATCATACAGCTCGTTGCGTTTCTTTTCGGTGAGTTTTTTTGAATCATTTATGCCGTCTATCACAGCATCATCGGGCAATATGACCGCCGCAGCAAACACAGGTCCGGCAAGTGGGCCTCTGCCTGCTTCATCAACGCCGGCAATGTATCGTCCTCGTTTTTTAGATTCGTCAAAAGCCTTCATTGCCGCAACGCGCTCGGAACTATCTGTCCGCTTACTCATTTACATATATATTTCGGGCTTGAGAATGCCTACATAGTCCATCTGTCTGTACTTTTCTGCCATGTCCAAACCATAACCTACCACGAACTCGTCCGGTATCTCCGCGCCGATATATTCAACATCCACATCTATCTTTCTGCGTGACGGCTTTGAAAGGAGCGTAACTATTCTTACAGTCTTTGCGCCTCTTGCCTGAATTTCACGCTTGATAAGCGCAAGCGTATTGCCGCTGTCTATTATGTCCTCTATTATGAGCACATTCTTCCCGGTCACATCCTCGTCCAGATCCTTTTTGATATTGATAACGCCGCTTGAAACGGTCGACTCCCCGTAGCTTGACGCTTGCATAAAGTCAAGCTTGACATTCATCGACAGGCAGCGTATCAGGTCTGCTGCAAAGATCATACTCCCCTTTAATATGACGACCGCCAAAAGCTCCTCGTCCTGAAAATCCTCGTTGATCTGTGACGCGAGCTTATATACCAAGCCGTCGATCTCCTGTTTAGTCAATAATATTGACTGGATGTCATTGTGCATCATAATAAATCCACCTTTCTTTTGTATTGTCATTATATACCACACCTTATCCCGTAATTTTTGACCCGTATGGGATAAAATAATAACGGGAGGTGTTGACATATCAAACGAATAATAATTATACTGCTCTTGCTTCTGCCGTTCGTTTCCGTATCTGTATATGCCTCGGATTTTGACGCGCTGCTCTCTCGCAGCATAAAGGAAATCGGCATATATGATCACAGTGACGGAATTATTTATGCTCAAGCCGTTGAGAATAATACGATCCTGATCGTTATATCGGTCGCGGAGCGTTCATTTGCCGTAAATGCCTACGGCAGCGACTCTGAATTTGCCGACACGCTTACCATAGATTTTGCGGATTACAAAAGCTTTTCGCTATCCGTTTCCGCCGGATCCGATGATTTTTATATATATCTTCAAGGTGCTAAGCAGTCAAAATGCTACAGGCTTGTAAATGACGCTTTCACGCTCTCGTCCGACACTCCCGATACGCTTTATAAAATAGCAGCGGTAAACAACCGGAAATTGACTGTATACACTGAGCCGAACGACATATACGAGGTTCTGAGCGCGCTGAAGTCGGAGCATATATCGCATCTTCCGTCCGACACTCTTGATGAAGGCGATTCCGCCGAGCTTCTCACGCTCATAAAATGCTGCGCCGATATTGAAAGCTACACATCCAATGACGATATTGATGCTTTGATGCGTAATGTACTTTACACACACCGTAATTTTATGCTG
>CAJONM010000155.1 GCA_905235885.1 uncultured Clostridia bacterium | reverse complement strand
TTTGATATTACCTCGTTAAGCTGGGTAACGGTGCAGCTTCCCGATGCCTTTTCGGTGATCTCCGCAATCGCCATCGTCATAAACGCACTTTGCGCGCCCGTATTTCCCATAGAGCCTATTTCCTCTTTATCGACTAAAACAGCAACCGCTGTGCGCTTGGGCGCCGTCTCGTCAAGAATGCCGCGCAAGGTCGTATACGCGCATACTCTGTCATCATGACCGTACGCGCCGATAAAGCTCTCGTCAAGTCCTACATTTCTCGCCTTAAATGCCGGAACTATCTCAAGCTCGGCGCTGATAAAGCTCTCTTCCGTTATTCCGTAACGAGCATTCAGGAGCTTTAAAACGGCAAATTTTACCTTGTCCTTGACATCCTCTGCCTCAATAGGCATACCGCCTATGAGTACATTCAGATTTTCCGCTTCGATGCCGTCTGTCATCTTCTTTGTCATCTGATCCTTTGCCAGATGCGGCAAAAGGTCTGTTATAACGAATACGGGATCGCTCTCCTTCTCGCCTATGGTGATCTCAAGCTTTTCGCCGTTTTCGCTGTATATAACGCCATGAATTGCCAGCGGTATTGTCGGCCACTGATATTTTTTTATTCCGCCGTAATAGTGCGTTTTTAAAAACGCCATATCGGTGCTTTCATACAGCGGATGCTGCTTGAGGTCGAGCCTGGGTGAGTCGATATGCGCTCCGGCAATGTTTACGCCTTCGCTCATCGGCTCTGTGCCTATTACGGCAAGAAGTATGTTCTTGTTTCTGTTTATCTTATATACCTTATCGCCGGCTTTGAGCGTGCTTACCGATGAAAGATCAACAAACCCTGCTTTTTTTGCCAGCTCAAGCGCTTGGTTCACGCACTCGCGCTCCGTTTTTCCGTTATCGAGAAATACGCGATAGTCATCGCAAAGACGCGTCATTTCCGCCTTTTGTGCCTCGTCCATTTTGAAATACGCGCTTTCCTGTCGATATGTAAGTTTTTCGTATAATTCTTTATCCGTCATAAAAACCGCCTCAATCTAAATGAAATGCAAGCTCCATCGGGTTTTCAACGGGGCTGTTGTCGGGATTTGTCTCCATGATCGGCGCCATATAATCCCACCATTTTCTGTTTATCGCCGTATCTGCTGCCTTTGCCCACTTTTCCTCGTCTTCGATCTCTAAGTATGCAAACAGCACATTTGTTTCTCTGTTTACAAATATGGAATAGTTTCTGCATCCGTATTCGTGGATCATTTCCTTCATCTCCGGCCACAACTCGTCATGGCGCTTGATGTATTCATCGATGTACTCAGGATACACATTCATTGTCAAAGCTTTTCTTACCATTTTTTATTCCTCCTCTAATCTAACATCTTTGATAAAAATGCTTTTGTTCGTTCGTTTTTCGGGTTGTTTATGACCTCGTCCGGCGTGCCCTCCTCAAGAACAACGCCGCCGTCCATAAACAATATTCTGTCTGCCACATTACGCGCAAACTCTATCTCGTGCGTAACGATTATCATTGTTATATGCCGCTCGGCAAGCTGCTTTATGACCTTTAATATCTCGTTTGTGATCTCAGGATCAAGAGCCGAGGTCGGTTCATCAAAAAACAATATTTTCGGATCGAGCGCAAGCGCGCGCGCTATCGATACCCTTTGCTTCTGACCGCCCGACAGCTCGCACGGATAGCTCATCAGCTTATCCGACAACCCCACTTTATCCAGCAGGTCTCTTGCGCGTTTATCAATGTCTGCGGTTATCTCTTTTTTATTCTTACGGTAATCAGGTCGTTCCTTTGCCAAAAGAGACGGCGCAAGGGTCACATTCTTCAGAACATTGTATTGCGGGAACAGATTGAACGACTGGAACACCAATCCGAAATTGAGCTGTCTTTTGCGCATCTCCTTAGATGACAGCTTACCCTCGTTTGAGTCAAAGACGCATCCGCCATCGACCGTTATCCGTCCCTCATCAGGTGTTTCGAGAAAGTTTATACATCTCAAAAGCGTTGTCTTGCCGCTGCCGGAGGAGCCTATGACCGCGATTATTTCGCCCTTCTCCATGGAGAAATCTATCCCCTTGAGTACCTCTGTATCGTAATGCTTACGAATATTTTTAACTTCAAGTATTGCCATCGCCGTCACCTCCTAAGCGTGATAATAGTCCAGCTTCTTCTCTATGAAGTTGAACAGCAGCGTCAGGATACCGCACATGGCAAGGAAAAACAGTGCCGTTGCAAACAATGGCCATATTACGCCCTGCTTTGTAAACCGCTCCGCGCTCATCATTATTTCCGCGACCGCTATCGTCCGTGCCAGAGCCGTATCCTTTATAAGCGTCATTATCTCGTTTGACATGGGCGCGACTATACGCTTTACGACCTGCATAAGAACGATCCTGAAAAATATATGCGCCTTTGTAAGTCCCAATACCTGTCCTGCTTCGTACTGCCCTTTGTCTATACTCTCTATTCCGCCTCGATATATCTCGGAAAAATATGCCGCATAGTTTATTACAAAAGCTATCATCGCCGCGGTCATTCTCGATTTCATATGTATATCAAACAGCAGTCCCGGCACAAAAAACACGACGAAAAGCTGCAACATCAGCGGAGTTCCGCGGATTATCCATACAAATACCTTGGAGAAATACGACAGCGGCTTGAATTTTGACATCGTAGCATATGTAATTATAAGTCCGAGAGGTATCGCGAGCAAAATAGTTGTAAAAAACAACAGCAGATTTTGCCCGAACCCTTCAAACAGTGACGCCCACATCGAGCCGCCCGGTCCCAGACCTGAAATAAAATTTGCCATATTGATCCAATCCACCTCCTGAAAAAGCAAACGGATGTAAAAAACAATTTTCTACATCCTTGTTTGCCGTGATTTAATTTTAGAAAAGTATCAGATCTTCAAGTCCATACTTTGCGGCGATCTCTGCCAATTTTCCATCAGCAACAAGAGTAAGTATCGCTTCGTTTACAGCTTCGGTGACATCAGAGCCTTTTCTGAATGCTATACCGTATTCCTCCGACTCATAGCCTTTGTCTATGATCGCAAGGTCGGCGTAACCTCTGCCCTCACCTACGGAGCTGCCTGCCATTACATAGTCGATGATCGCTACATCAGCTGTGCCGGACGCAACCTCCATAAGCGCTGTTGCCTGTGACTGTACAGGTGTAAATTCAGCGTTTGCAAATGACTCCTCGCCCTGTGCAAGCTCCTCGCCTGCCGAGCCTGCCTCTGCAACAACCTTTACGCCGTCAAAAGCTGTATACTTATCCTCTGCGCCGGCTTTAACGACCAGCACCTGCCTGTTCTCCATATACGGAGCTGATATTGACATATTCTCCGCACGATCCGGCGTGATAGTCATACCGTTCCAGATACAGTCTATGCTCTTTGAATTAAGCTCTATTTCCTTTGAATCCCAATCTATTTCATAGAATTCAGCCTTAACGCCGAGCTTTTCACATACAGCCTGAGCAAATTCCGTCTCAAAGCCTACCAGCTCACCTGACTGCTCGTCAAAATAGTTGAGCGGATTTATGAGAGTATAGCCTACCTTTAATACGCCTGATTCAACAATGCTGCTCAGCTCCTGAAGAGCCGGTGTTTCCTCCGCGGTCTGGACGGGCTCTGTCTTTGTGCCGCAAGCCGTCATTGACAGTGCCATAGATGCCGCAAGAGCAAGTGTTAAAAACTTCTTCATGGTATAAATCCTCTTTTCTGATTATTTTATGCATATAAATTGCATATTTATTCTATCATACATAATGAACTGTGTCAAGCAGTTTATTTTATCGTTACCGATTGGATCTCGAAAATTCCCATAGGCACATCCTGCATACCTGCCGGCGCGTCCATGAGCTTTGCCGCCCGATCGATCTTATCAACGACATCCATACCGCGCGTTACCCTGCCGAACGCCGCATACTGCCCGTCAAGGCTTTCGCGGTTATCCGATACTACGATAAAGAACTGCGTCGACGCGCTGTCTGCCTCGCTCGGTATCCTCGCCATGGATATAACGCCCCTGTCGTGGTGCAGGTCGTTTTCTATGCCGTTGACAGCAAATTCACCCACAACCGTCTCCGATACGCTTTTCAGCTTGTATTCCGCGTCATAGCCGCCGCCTTGTATTACAAATCCGTTAACGGCACGATGTATTATCGTTCCCTCATAGAAGCCGCTGTTTGCCAGATCAATGAAATTCGCGACTGTTTTCGGCGAAATATCAGGATACAGCTCCAGATCTATAATATCGCCGTTGGTAAATGCTATTTCGGCATTTATCGCATTTGCGGTAAGTTCGGATATGTCATCCTCATTCGGTGTCGCGCTTGCCGGCGGCTCGGTCGATTCATCGGTATCGCCGCTTTTATTGCCTGCACACGCCGTCAGAAACAGAAGAATCGCCAATGCCGATATTATCATATCGATTATAATTCTTTTCATGACTGCTCCTCCCCGACAACTTCATTTT
>CAJONM010000154.1 GCA_905235885.1 uncultured Clostridia bacterium | reverse complement strand
TGTCTGAAAATGACAGCCTGTCTTTTTTTGCTGTAAATTCATAAAAAATTAATAAAAAATGTATGGACAATATCATAAATTTGTGTTATAATAAGCGTGATTACGCAGAGAAAGGATTGAATGGATTTGTCTTATAATTCCAAGCTTTCAAGGATCGCATTGCTTTTGCTTACAGCTACTGCTGCTTCAAGCCTCGGCATAGGCGCAGGCTCCGCACTTGCAGACGATAAGATATCCGAAAAGGATATGCTCACGCAAGCGGTACAGTTGTATGAAAAGCTATCCGGGACGGAGGTTGCCGTTCCGCAATCAATACTGAATATTTGCGGCGATACAACTCTGGGAAAAGCCGTTGTTTTAGGCTTTGCTAATGCCGACGAGATCAACGCGGCATCAGATAAGGTCAGTCTGCGCAAGCAGGACGCGCTTACGGTTTTGTATAAAACTCTTATAGATTTTGACGATTCGTTTGCCCTCGCATCAGAGGAAGTAGACGAAATTATGAACGGTTGCTACGACAACGCACTTATTGATGAGGAAAACCGCGTTGCATTCGCATTTATGCTCAAATACGGCATAATAGACAGCGGCTATGATACCGAGCCTGACAAGGAAATGACATGGCAAGGCTGTCGCGTGTTCGTAAATGAGCTTTATAACCGATTCATGCAAGATGTTGAGTTTAATGTCGGCGGTCTTGCCGTAAAGATCGGCGCGAACATAGACACTGTCACCGATGTTCTCGGAACACCGTCAAGAATTGACAAGGGTGACTACGGCATTGACTGGTATGTGTTTAATTCCGACTACAATTACTTCGTTATGGTCGGCGTTGATAACGGCAGGATATGCTCATTCTTTTCAAATGCAATATCGCTTACCTTTGACGATGTGAAAATGGGTGACGATGGTCTTTCAGTATACGACTATACCGAGGATGACGGCTATCGCTTCCTTCTTGACAATGACGGTAAGATAGACGGAGTATTGTTTATTACACGCCAAAAAAGCGATGTTATGGCTGGTGTCAGTCCGCAGGTACGCGCATTTGAGCTTATAGATATGATAAACGCATACCGGGTAAAGAATAATATGCCTGCGCTTTCAATATCACAAGAGCTGACCGCGCGCGCACAGGCAATGGCAGGCGAGCCGCAGTATCTTGAACTGGCACGCGATGCGCGATATGTACATAACAAAAACGGCGCACAGCATGAAACGGGTTATGACACATTTACAGCATACTCCGTAGCAGTAAATGCCGGCGGAGCCTGTACTGATACCGATGTTGATACTATCGGCGTCGGAACTGCTCTTACGGAAGATGATTACTCGGTATTGGCAAGCATAATTGCCGCCGACTCATCGGATATATCAAATGATGTAACTCTTGAAGCTGACGAGACAGGGCTTGAAACTGCAACACCGCAGCAGCAGCCGGATGATGATGAAGATAACAATAATAAAAATGAGGCTATTTCAATATCGGATATAACTTCAAATTCCGATGTTACGGCGCTCCCTATCGACGATCCGCCCGAAGATGACGATGATACCGACACGGAGCTGCCGTCAAGCGCGGTGCCGCAGATATTTGTAAACGCCGACAATGATGTTGTTATAGATCTGTCGGGCATAGCTGCAAAAGAATATTATGTGAAAGTATATTCTTTTGAAGATGATACATATCTCGTAAACAGCTACATAACCGCAAAGGATAATATGATAACATTCGAGGGAAAGCAGTTTGATGCAGGAAAGGATTATTCCATATCCCTGAGCGAGGTAAACTCTGAAGGTGTTGCATCGCCCGATGAATTTATCATCAATTACGGCGACGCGCCTGAGGATGCTTTGTCAATTGTAACCCCTGAAGATAATTCGGAAACGGACGATGACTATATCAGTCTTTCATGGAACAGTCCGCTTTATCATGACTTTGTCGTAGATATATACGATGAGGACAGAAAGCTGATAATGACAAAAACGGTCATTGACTCCAATTCGGCTAATATACGCCACATCGAGCCGGGCGAATACACGATCAAGGTGAGCGCATTGCGGCGCGGTACGGACGATATAATAAAGGCTGTATCGCAAGTGCATATAGATGTCAAGCTGCCGGAGCCTATCATAAATGAGTACATATTAAACGACGGCGAACGCTTCTATCCTGTATATGAGGATGAGGAGTTAGGTCTTGTATGCTTCTATGATGAGGATATAACGGACGGTAAAAAGAAGATAACGGAAAAATGGGTCAAAGCCACCGACTATTATAAGCTTCTTGCAAACGCGCAGCAAAAGGTCGAATATTTCACAGGAGCGCCGTATCATGATCTTATATTGGACGAAAACGGCGTTGATATACTCGGCTATAGCGGTCTTTCCATAGACAGCAGCTCAATGGGCAATGCGGCTGTAAGAGAAGCTACCAAGTATTTAGGCATCAAGTACCTGTGGGGCGGAACAACGCCCAACGGCTTCGACTGCTCCGGTTTTACGCAGTATGTATATAAGCAGCTCGGTATAAACATAGAGCGCGTATCGCAGGCGCAGTATCACGAACAAGAGGCAATATCAAGAGAAAATCTGCAGCCGGGCGATCTCGTATTCTTTAAGAGAAACGGAGATGTTCACCATGTCGGCATATATGTGGGAAGCGGTATGATGATCCATTCACCTTATACCGGCACCGTCATTCAGTATCAGTCGATAGATGAGGGAAGCTACAGAAACGAATTCTGCGGCGGCAGACGAATATATTCTGAGGATTAATATTTCGGGACAAACGCGCCTTACATCAAGGAATGTTTGTCCCATATCTTTTGCCGCATCGCGGCTGAACGGAGGTTTGTATGAATAAACGGTTGATCAAAGCAACAGCCGATGCATCTACACGAAAAAAAGCCGTTATAAGTATTTTGGCATTCGGACTGCTGGCAATTTTGAGTATAGTAATGTGCGTATACGACATCACAGTAGGACTTCGTTTATACGGAATACTGTTTGGCATTGCAGCAGTTATGTTTATTGTCCTGCTGATCCTGAAAATAAATTCTGTATTCGCTACATACATAAAAGCTCAGAATAATGTGCTTTATATGAAAAGCTGGGCGAATGACTTTCTGCCTTATGAAATAGGCGGCAGTTTTTTCGCAGATCTCAAGCCGTCAAGGACTAAGATCACACAAGTGCCGTTCGATGAGATCGAAACTATCCTTATAGGTGCAAAGGACTTTATAAAACGAAATATGTCCGAGTCGGGGAAAGCATTTGCAAAAGCAATATATCCACATGAACGCACCGGCAACAAGTCAAGGAAGAAAACCATTGCGACTATGGATATGATATATGTCGAGACTAATAACAACGAATGCTGCTTTATGTGCATCGAAGATTATGATCCCAAGTCGGTCGTTGATATAATCGGCGCGATATACGACTATAACCCCACGCTTTATGTCAAGGTCAACAGCCGCGAATATAAGCGGTATATTACAAAATTAATGTCAAAATGAGCTGAAAGTTCTCGACTTTCAGCTCATTTTATCATATTTATGATTTTCTCGTACGACAGCTCATCGCTGAACAAAAATTCATCATATATAGCTTCTATGTTATCCTCGTTATGCTCTATTTCTATTGAATACATACGAGCGCATTCAGCGGTATTATGATAAATACTGTCGAGAGCGGCAATAACCATGATACTTAATGCGGCAAATTTCATTTTTGATAAGAAATCACAGTCAAAGACACCCTTTAATAAATAACGATATATGAAGTACACAGCTATTTGCTCGTATTTTAATTGGTCTATGTTATGATGCGCGTTTGAGAGTTCAGCCTCATATACCGCGTCAAGCATATCGCTCCAATCATCATTTAATATTTCAAGCTCGCGTAATATATCGATCACCGCGCATAAATTTGCATCGCCATCTATTGTATCACGCGCGGAATATTCACATATTTCGTAATTATTTTCGTTGACTCTGCTCTGTACAAAGTGAGTGTAATCAAGCGCAAGGCGGATCCTTTTGAAAATATCCGTCTCTCTGTCCTGCAATATTTTAAAGAGTTCTTTTCGCGTATGCAACGCAAGAGCGAGAATAGGGGCATCCCCGTAGTCATCCTCACCTACAAGCCTTACCTTGTTTTGATCATTAATAATAATATCCGCCGCTGCTTCGCATGAGAGCGATATTCCCCGTTCAGTTGCAGTATCGTAAAACTCGGTAAATCGCGGGTATTCATCACATACTATGCAGAGTTTTTCTCCGCGCTTTGCCATTTCGCAAAGGCCTGCACTGTCGAGGAGAACGCACTGTCCGTTGGTGCGAAGGAAAATATTATCCTCCCCTACCGCAGCGCGGACATGGTCGCCAAATTCGCCTTCTATAGCCTTAAAACGCTCAAGAGCATCATCGTCTATTTCTATATCCCAACCGCCGCGACAGCAGTTATGGGTGCATTCTGAACCTACACATCTGAATTTCTCATAATAATCGGGCGTTATCATTTTATTTGCGCCTTCCTCAATTTATCAAGCATATTTATGACATAGTCACCCGACACCGGATCATAGGCATACGGCGCTATCTCGCACAAAGGCGCAAGCACGAACTCACGACACGACATTTCCTTATGAGGGATCGTCAAGGTATCTGTGCATACCACCGTATCGCCATAGAGAATTATATCCAAATCAAGCGTTCTCGGTCCCCAATGTATCTCGCGTGTTCTTCCTGCTTCATTTTCTATTTCATTCAGCAGTTTTAAAAGCTCATCCGGTTTAAGTATCGTTTCTATTTCGATACACGCATTCAGAAAATCATCCTGATGGGTAAATCCGACCGGTTTTGTATCGATATATGACGATACCTTTTTTACATCGCATTCCTCTGTAAACTTCAGCCGCTCTACAGCAAAATCAAGATTGCGCTTCCTGTTGCCCATATTTGAGCCGATACTTATATACGCCTTGCTTCTTCTTCGGCAAAGGTTTACGGCAACACTGCTCAACGGCAGACCTATCGGCGCCCAAGGCTTATGGAGAGTTATATCAACACGGTTTATCAACGGATAGCAAACGAGAATTGACCGCGCTATGCCGTCAGCGGCGGCTTCTATAAGCTTGCATCTGTTCTTCTTTGTAAATTCCGTTACAAATTCGCATATTTCAGCATAGTTCACCGCGTCATCGAGATCATCGGTGCATATCGCATTCGTCATATCCGCGTATAAGCGAAGTGAAATGACAAATTTCTGCCCCATCGTTTTTTCTTCTTTTAACACGCCATGATTTGCAAAGACTACAAGGTCGCGTATTTCAATATAATCATTCATTTGTGCTATCTTCCTTAATGATTTGTTTTGTGAGCATTTTATCAATAGAATCCTCTAACTTTAAAAGGCGCAGCTCGTATTGTTCAAATTCGTCCATTACATGAGCGTGTACGGTAGTAAGCTCGCGAACGGCGTTTTTCATTTCTCCGTTATTTTTTCCGACTACTGCTATTGAGCGGTTTGTAACATTATCCAAAGTCCTGCGCATTGCGTCCACATCATCTTTAAGCCTTGTGTTGGATTGTTCCGTCGTTTTAAGAGCAGTCTCCATCTTGCCGCTCATATCGTTTACAAGCGTCTCCATTTTCTCGATACGCGCGGACATATCCGCCGTCCGCTCATTCATATCGCTTATGCTTTTTTCAAATTCCGCAACCTTATTCGCAAGCGACTGCACTACAACACGCGTATCTTTTATTTGACTCATCTGCTTTTGGACTGTCTCATATATAAGCACCATTACTTCATTATCCGACGCCATAACCATCATCCTCTCCGTCTGTTTTCTATATACAGTATATCATACTTTTTTTTATATTGCAATGCTTACAGCAAAAAAGACCGCCTGTTCGGACGGTCTTTATAATATTCACAAGCCGGAAATTAATCCTCAACCTTGATAACTTCCTTACCCTTGTACTGTCCGCAATTCGGACAAACTCTGTGAGGCAG
>CAJONM010000153.1 GCA_905235885.1 uncultured Clostridia bacterium | reverse complement strand
CTATGGTCGGAAACGCACATGGGCATAACAAAGCGCTTTATCTTCTCTGCCCGCCGCAGGCGTGCGCCGAAGGCGCTTTGTTCTTATCCGAAATTTCTTTTCAAGGCATTTTGTTTTTGTCCTAAAATCCATCCGCGTCGCATATTCTTTTAACAAGAGCTATTCGGGGAGGAATTGACATGAACATAAAAGGAATATTAAAGGGTGCGTTGTTTTCATATATTATCGCGGCTGTATTTGTGCTGGGAGTTGCCGCCGCATCGTATTTTAACATAATCGATCAGAGACTGGCAAGTGTCATAGTATTCGGCGGCGTCGTGATAAGCGTATTTCTGGGCGCTCTCGGCGCGGCAAAGGCGGCGCAAAGGAAAAGACTTTTTAACGCGCTTGCCATAAGCGTGATATTTATTATCACCGTCATTGCTCTGGCAGCGGTGTCAAACGGCTCGTTTGTTATACATATGCGTACAGCCGCCCTTATCGGCAGCATATTTGCCGCCGGGATAGTTGCGGCTCTGTTTGCGTAGCTGTTGACAAAAGCATAATTTTGGTGTATACTGTACAAAAGACGAAAAGAGGAGTTTGCTATGGCGGAAACATATGGCGTAAAGCCCAAGCTCTTTACCAAGGAGTGGTGGCCGTATTTCTGGATGTATTATAAATGGATAACGATAGGGATAGCGACAGCTGTCGTTGTTATCGCGGTCACTGTAGCGCAATGCGCGACGCGCGAGAAATACGATCTTACCGTCACATACGCCGGTCTCGGTATGTTTTCGCAGGACAGCTTAGCGGAGCTTGAAAAGGTGATCGAGGAGAAGGCTGAGGATGCCGACGGCAACGGAGAGATAAATGTATTCGTACAGCAGTTCAATTTTGAGAACACATCCGGCGGCTTTGAGATCGACTACGGGCTTCAGACAAAGCATGATATCGAGCTTACCGACGAGATCACAAATCTTTATCTTTATGATAAATATGAGCTTGATATGATGCTGGGCAGAGATCAGGCAAGCCTTATATATATGGATGTAAATAAATGGCTTGAGTCGGAGATCGACACAGACAGGCTCGTATATTCCGGTGACGGAGTTCCATGCGCGGTAAATCTCAGTGGCAGTGCCATGCTTGAGGGTGTGGAAATGGACACATCGGATATATATGTCGTCGTCAAGGACAATTCAAAGGATACTGATTTGGCGCAACGCTCGCTCAGGGGCGCGATCGCGGCGGCAAATGAAATGGTGAAGTGAGGTGTGCGCGGCCTTGGCTATTGCACAAAGGATAAAGAGCGATAACGAGCTTTTTCAAGAATATAAAAAAACGGGCGATACCGCTATTCGCGATATGATAATCGAGAGGTATGTATATATACCCGAAATAATAGCCGGAAAATTTGCAAGGAGCAACCGTTCCTACAGCAACGGGATCGACTATGATGACATATATCAGGTAGCTTGTCTGGGGCTTATATATGCCGCAGAGAGATTTGACGCATCAAAGGGAGTTAAGTTCGCATCATTTGCTACGCCAACGATCATAGGTGAGGTCAGACGCTTTTTCCGCGATAAGGGATTTATTATGAAGGTACCCGGCAGGCTGTATGAAATATTTGTAAAGGCGGAGCGGATAAAACGCGCCGAAACGGGCATGAATACAGGCGATGTCGCGCGTATTCTGGGCGTGAGCGAGAAAACGATAAGCGAAGCGTATAAAATGGGTGATGCCGCGTTTGTCAAGTCAATCGAGAGCGAGATCATCGGAGATGAGGACGGTATAGCTGTAATAGACACTCTCGGCAGAGAGGACAACGGCTTTCTCGTTATTGAAAACAGCGATTTCATAAAATACTGCGAGCAGAAGCTGACGGATGAGGAGCTGCGATTTGTAAGGCTCAGATATTATGACGAGCTGAGCCAAAAGGCGGTAGGCGAGCAAATGCAGCTGAGCCAGATGCAGGTATCGCGAATGGAAAAACGGATATTAAAAAAGCTCCGAAATCTTTATTTCGGAGACTGAAAAAGGGCTGCACGACAGCCCTTTTAGTGTTATGGTGTTATATTGTGATCGTTGCGCCGGACGCTACCTCGTACATCGTTCCGTCAACGCTTATCCATACCGGGATCGCGGACGGATTGTATACCATATCTCCGGCGGCGGTAAATTTCAGATTTTTTGCCGCGTTCATATAGTCGACTATCTCAATATTTGTCGCATACCATATATCATCTCTTCCGCCTATGTATTTGCAGAAGCCCTCTATAAGATCCCACGAATTGTCGCGGTCAAACTCATAGCTGTGTCCCCATACATACATCATG
>CAJONM010000152.1 GCA_905235885.1 uncultured Clostridia bacterium | reverse complement strand
TGCCCGGCGATAAGAGATCGGGACTGAAGGAAGCGATGAAGATACTGGGCGGCATAGAGGGGATAGCATTTTGCAAATTTACCGATAAGGATGTCGTTCGCCATCCGTTGGTACAGGCTATCATAAAGGCATACGCGCGGTATGATGAGGAAAAGGAAAGACGAAAGAAAAAGCTCGGCTGATCGACCGATGACGGAGGGTATAAAATGGTACAGCTCATATGCACAAACGAAACAGACCGCGAGATAACCCAAGAGCGCATACAGGAGCTTGAGCGCGTCGCCCAGGCGATCATGGACGGGGAGGCGTGTAATTTTGACGCGGAAATAAGCCTCACATTTACCGATAACAAATCGATACGCGCCATAAACCGCGAATACCGCGGCATTGACCGCGCAACGGATGTTTTGTCATTTCCCATGCTCGATTTCGGTGATGACGAGGTGGACGCGGAATTTGAAACGGATAACGGACTTGTAATGCTGGGCGATATAGTAATATCGGTAGAGCGCGCGGAGGAGCAGGCAAGGGAGCTTGGACACTCGATAAGACGGGAGCTGGCATTTTTGGTGGCACATTCGACCCTGCATCTGCTCGGCAGAGACCACATTGATGATGAAGAGGGCGAGAGATATATGATAGATCAGCAGAACAAGATACTGAATAATTTGGGGATCACAAGAAACGGAGAACAGCATGACTAACACATATAAATCCGGCTTTTGCGCGATAATCGGTATGCCCAATGTCGGCAAATCTACATTATTAAACACCATAGCCGGTCAGAAAATAGCGATAATCTCGGACAAACCGCAGACAACGCGCAATAAGATACTTGCAATACATTCAACGCCGACAGAGCAGATAATATTTACCGACACGCCCGGCATACACGATCCGCATAACAAGCTCGGCGAGTTTATGGTAAAGGCGGCAGAGGACAGTATGCGCGATACGGATGTAGTCGTATTCGTGGTGGATGCCACGCGCGGAATAAGGAAAAAGGAGCGCGAGATAGCCCAAAGCATAAACAGCATCGGCGTGCCGGCGGTGCTGGTGATAAATAAGATAGACCTGATCGAAAAGGAGGATCTGCTGCCGATGATAGCGGATTTTTCCAGTATCGCGGATTTTGAGGATATTATCCCCATAAGCGCGAAAACAAACGACGGGGTAGACAGGCTTTTGTCGATAATACGCGCGTATCTGGAGGAGGGCCCGATGTTCTACGATGAGGACGCGGTGACCGATCAGCCCGAACGCGCCATTGCTGCGGAGATAATCCGCGAGAAAATGCTCTGGCTGCTTGAGGAGGAGATACCGCACGGCATAGCTATCGAGATAACGGCGATGAAGGAGAAAAAGAACATAACCGCCATACACGCAAATATATACTGCGAGCGCAAGAGCCATAAGGGTATCATTATCGGCAAGCATGGCGAGATGCTCAAGAAAATAGGCACGCTTGCGCGCGAGGATATTGAGAAGATGCTCGATAAGAAGGTATATCTGGAGCTTTGGGTGAAGATAAAGGACGATTGGCGCAACAGCGATTTCCTTATAAGAAATTTCGGGTACACAAATGATGATGAGATCTGATGAATGATTTAATATACAGAGGTATAATTATAAAGCAGAGCAATTACGGCGACGCGCACAGGATGCTTACAATATTCACCGAAACGGATGGGATAATCAAGGCGGTGCGCTACGGCATACGCGGCAAAAAGACATCAAACGCCGCCGCGTTTCAGGTGTTCTGCTACGGGGACTTTCACCTCCGCCCGTCGCGCGGCGATATAATGACCGCCGTCGGCGCGGATATGATAGACGCGTTTTATCCGGTAAGCGAGGATATTGCAAAGCTGTCGCTTATCTCATATCTGGCGGACATAACATATGCGCTGCTTGGCGAGATGAATCCCGACAGCCGTATATTGGCGATGTTTTTGAACGCGGTATATGCGGCGGCATATCGCAACGAGATGACCGATAAGATAAAGGCGGCATATGAGCTCAAGCTCATGTGCGCCGCCGGATTTATGCCGGATGTCGGAGCCTGCGGCGAGTGCGGCGCAGATGCGGAATATTTCAGTCCCGACAGGGGCTGTATGGTATGCAGCCTACACCGCCGCGCCGGAGATGTTGCAATATCGGCGGATGCGGCGGCGGTGATGAAGTATCTTACGGTCTGTCCCGACAAGCGGATGTTGGCATTTAACATAAATAACGACGCGTGTCTTAGCCTGCTGTCGGACGCGGCGGAAAAATATGTCGCCGCGCAGTCGGACAGGGAGTTTAACAGCCTCAAGTATTATAAGTCGATGAAAAAAGCTTGACCTTTATAGGGGAAAGGTCAAATAGTCGGCATTTTGTTTTAGTGTTTTTTCATAAAAATACTAAATTTTATAGCCTCAATACTAATCAAAGTGTAATATTTCTCAGAAAATTAAAAAAACACTTGAAATTTTATTCAAAGTGTAGTATACTGACTATGTATTATGTATTAATTTAGTGGAGGTGTAGATTTTGCCGAACATCAAATCAGCAAAAAAGCGTGTTAAGGTAATCGAGAAAAAGACTGCCATTAACACTGCAAGAAAGACGGCGCTCAAGACAGCTATCAAGAAGTTTGAAGCTGCCGCTGCCGCAAGCGACAAGGATAACGCTGCGGTATTGTTTAAAGATGCCGTCAAGAAGCTCGATCAGGCTGCCGCGCATAACATTATTCATAAGAACAAGGCGGCAAGGAAAAAGTCACAGATGGCTATAAAACTGGCGAAGCTGGCGTAAATCAAAAGAGATGGGGCTGTTGCGTTGGCAACAGCCTCGTTTATTTTATGGAAGGAGTTAATGGTCGTAACTATGGATATCAAACAAAAATCTCTTGAAAAGCATTATCAATGGCAGGGTAAAATAGAGGTCGTGTCAAGGGCGGCGGTCGATAATACCGAGGCTCTTTCAACAGCATACACGCCCGGCGTTGCCGAGCCGTGTCTTGTTATAAAGGACGACCCCGAAAAATCGTATGAGCTGACAAGGCGCTGGAACCTTGTCGCGGTCGTAACGGACGGCACAGCCGTTCTCGGCTTGGGCGACATAGGCCCTGAGGCAGGTATGCCCGTAATGGAGGGCAAATGCGTGCTGTTTAAGGAGTTCGGAGATGTGGACGCATTTCCGCTCTGCATAAGGTCAAAGGATGTAGATGAGATCGTAAAAACGGTATACAACATTTCCGGCAGCTTCGGCGGAATAAATTTAGAGGACATATCCTCGCCGCGCTGCTTTGAAATAGAGAAAAGGCTGAAGGAAATATGCGACATTCCCGTTTTCCACGATGACCAGCACGGAACGGCGGTGGTAGTCGGCGCGGCGCTGATAAACGCGCTCAAGCTTGTTGGCAAGGACATGGACAAGATCAAGGTCGTTATGAGCGGCGCAGGCTCGGCAGGGATCGCAGTAGCAAAGCATCTGATGCGGCTGGGAGTTCGCGATATACTCGTATGCAACAGAAACGGGATCATATGCGAGGGTATGGACGGACTGAATGAAGCGCATAAAGCCGTAAGCCTCATCACAAATCGTCAAAAACGCACAGGAAGTCTTGCGGATGCGATGAAGGGTGCGGATGTGTTTATAGGCGTATCGGTAGCAGGGCTTGTATCTGAGGATATGATAGCGTCCATGGCAGATGGCGCGATAGTATTTCCGCTTGCAAATCCGGTGCCGGAGATAATGCCGGACCTTGCGATAAAGGCAGGCGCGGCGGTGATCGGAACAGGTCGCTCCGATTTCCCGAACCAGATAAACAATGTTCTTGCGTTCCCGGGAATATTCAGAGGCGCGCTCGATGTCCGCGCAAGCGATATAAATGAGGATATGAAGCTCGCCGCGTCATACGCGATAGCGTCAATGATACCCGATGATGAGCTGAGGCCGGAATATATCCTGCCAAAGGCGTTTGACGCAAATATCAGCAAGGCGGTGGCAAAGGCAGTTGCCGAGGCGGCAAGAAAAAGCGGCGTTGCGAGAATATAAGAGCGATGAGAGAGATAAATGTTTCTGAAATAACAAATACGGTCGAAAGACTTTGTATTGAAGCGAACGAATATCTGCCGACCGATGTATGCGATGCGATAAAACGATACAGAGCAAATGAGGACGGCGCGGTCGCGCAGAGCGTCCTTGACACGATAATAGAGAATTACCAAACGGCGGCGGCGGAGCAAATGCCGATATGTCAGGATACCGGTATGGCGTGTGTATTCCTTGAGATAGGGCAGGACGCGCATATTATCGGCGGAGACCTCTATGACGCCGTAAACGAGGGCGTAAGGCGCGGATATACGAACGGGTATTTGAGAAAATCCATAGTAAAAGACCCGATAAGGCGCGGTAATACGGGCGATAACACGCCGGCTATGATAACTGTCGATATCGTATCGGGCGACAGTATAAAAATAACCGTCGCGCCAAAGGGCTTCGGCTCGGAGAATATGAGCGCGATAAGAATGTTCAGCCCGTCGGCAGGGCTTGAGGGCATAAAGGATTTTATCATAGAAACCGTCGAAAAAGCAGGCCCGAACCCATGTCCGCCGATAGTTGTCGGAGTGGGGATAGGCGGCTCATTCGACAAGGCGGCGCTCTTGGCGAAAAGGGCGCTGTTAAGACCGATAGATCAGCCGAACGCCGACCCGTTTTACGCGGCTCTTGAAAAGGAAATGCTTGATAAGATCAACGCGCTCGGCATAGGCCCTCAGGGGTTTGGCGGCAGGACTACCGCGATAGGCTTAAATATAGAAACGATGCCGACGCATATAGCCGGTATGCCATGCGCAATAAACATAAGCTGCCATGTGACTCGTCATAAAACGGAGGTGATCTGATGGAGAGACATATAACGCTTCCGCTCACAAAGGAGCTTGCCAAAACTCTCCATGCTGGCGATAATGTGTATCTGACGGGCGTTATATATACCGCCCGTGATGCGGCGCATAAGCGTATGTGCGACGCGCTGTCGCGCGGCGAGAGCCTTCCATTTGACGCGTCGGACGCGACCATATATTATGTCGGCCCAAGTCCGGCAAAGCCCGGACAGGTCATCGGCGCGGCAGGTCCCACAACAAGCGGACGAATTGACGCG
>CAJONM010000151.1 GCA_905235885.1 uncultured Clostridia bacterium | reverse complement strand
GTAGTCGAAAATGCGACAGTACCTGTGGTGGAAACGGCGGCAGGCAACTGCCATGTTTATGTTCATGAAAAGGCAGATCTTGATATGGCTGAGAAGATCGTGATGAATGCCAAGGTGCAGCGTCCGTCCGTATGCAATGCGGCGGAAACTCTGCTGATAGATGTATCTGTAGCAAAGGTGTTTGTGCCGAGGATATTCCAAGCGCTCAAGGACGCCGGCGTCCGGATACGCGCAGATGAGATGTCAAGGAAGATCTGCTCCGATGGGATACTGTCGGCGACTGATGAGGATTATTATACCGAATACAACGACTATATAATCGCCGTAAAGCTCGTTGACGGGCTTGATGAGGCGATAGCGCATATAAATAAATATAATACAAAGCATTCCGAAGCCATAATAACAGACAGCTATGAAGCGTCGCAAAGGTTTTTAAATGAGGTCGATGCGGCTGCCGTATATGTAAATGCGTCAACGAGATTTACCGACGGTTTTGAGTTCGGATTTGGAGCGGAAATAGGTATCAGCACGCAGAAAATGCATGCCAGAGGACCTATGGGGCTTGAGGCGTTGATGTCAATAAAATATGTCGTATACGGAAACGGTCAGATTCGAGGCTGATATCGGAAAGAGGAAAGATATGAAGATAATTGCAGCGACCAAGAATAAAAACAAGATAAGAGAGATCCATAAAATTTTTTCGCCTTTGGGCTTTGATGTTATCACGCAATCGGAAGCAGGGATCGATATTGATGTTGAGGAGACGGGAAACACATTTGAAAAGAACGCGCTTATAAAGGCAAGAGCTGTCGCGATGCTGTGCGATGATTATGTTTTATCCGACGATTCGGGACTTTGTATAGACGCTCTGGGCGGCAAGCCGGGCGTATACAGCGCAAGATATGCCGGAGACGGCGCATCCGACAGCGATAAGATAAACAAGGTTTTGTCTGAGCTTGACGGCGAGCAGAACAGACGCGCCAGATTCGTTTCCTCTATGGCATTCATATTCCCCGACGGTACGGAAATAACCGCAAGGGGAGAAGTCATCGGCAGGATACTCAGTGAGCCTCGCGGCGAGAACGGGTTCGGATATGACCCGATATTTTTCAGCGATGAGCTGGGCAAGACATTTGCAGAGGCGACAATGGAGGAGAAAAACAGCGTTTCACACAGGAGTCGGGCGCTGTTGGCACTGTACAATAAATTAGAAAATTCAATATAAGGAGAAAAAACGATGAACGATGTATTTATGGAATACCTTGTAAAGAAAAAGAAGACAACGGCGGACATGCTTAAAATTGCGGCTATTATTTTAGGCGCTGTTATCGTTTCGCTTGTGATTCTGTTTTTGATGCTTGCGGCGGCGGTGTCGATGGGCGGAACGGCAAACGAATGGCGATCGATGGTATTCGGCATAGGTATGCTGCTTGTTGCCGGAGCATGGTACGGCGCGTATCTGCTTATGAATTTCTGCAATATAGAATACGAGTATATTTTGACGAACAATGAGCTTGATATCGACAAGGTGCTTGCAAAAAAGGGAAGAAAGCATCTTATAACGATCGACATACACAATATAAATCTTATGGCAAGAACGGATGATGATCAATATAACTCCGTTTACAAAAATCCGCCGTCGGGTGTAAGGGTAGTCAATTACAGCGCGATGAACGGTGTCGGATTTACTTATTTTATGGACTGTACTGTTGAGGATGAGCGTATGCTCGTTCTGTTCCAGCCGACACAGAAAATGATAGACGCAATGTGGAAATTTAATCCTCAGGCGATCAAAAGACCGAAGGAGCAAGACTGATATCTCTTAAAGGTGTGATAATATGTATAAAGCGTGCTATGCATTTCAGATGCGTGAGATAGACCGCGCCGCCACAGAAAAAGGCGCGGTGCCGAGCATTATCCTTATGGAAAATGCCGCGATTGCGTGCGTAAATGAACTTAAAAAGGATTTTGACATCGAAAAGAAATCTGTCGCGGTGTTCTGCGGAAAGGGCAATAACGGCGGCGACGGACTGGCTATTGCCCGTCATTTATATAATTCGGGCGTGGATGTGAGTATATTCCTTGTAAACGGCAGCGAGTTTCAGGGCGATGCAGCGATAAACTTTGATATCGTAAAAAATATGAACATCCATATTGACGCGATAACCGACACAGAGGGGCTGGACTATATCATCCGCTCTTTCGATATAGTTATTGACGCGATATTGGGAACGGGGATAACCGGAACCGTTCGCGGTATGGCGTATGATGTGATAAAGGCGATAAACGAAAACGCCAAATATATATTGTCCGTAGATGTGCCCAGCGGCATAAACAGCGACAGCGGCGAAATATGCGGTGTTTGCGTAAACGCGGATAAGACCGTAACATTTGCAGGATATAAGATAGGCATGCTGATGTATCCTGCCGCGGATTTTGTCGGTGAAACGGTCGTGGACGGCATATCGATACCGCAGCATATAATAGATGATGAAAATTTACAGATAAATGTGACGGACGCAGAGTTTGTCCGAAGCCTTATAAAGCCGCGCAGCAGCAATTCTCATAAGGGTGATTACGGCAAGCTGCTTATAATCGCAGGCTCAGAGGGCATGAGCGGCGCGGCGTATATGTCCGCACAGGCGGCTCTGGCATCGGGTGCCGGACTTATAACGCTTGCTTGTTGCAGATCCGTAAATACGGCGTTGGAGGCTAAAACGAGCGAGGTAATGACTTTGCCGCTCGATGATAAGGACGGGCATATCTCAAGGACTGCCATATCAAAGCTTTCCGCGCAGCTTGACAGGGCGGACGCCGTTTTGATAGGACCCGGACTTGGAAGGTCGTCGGATGTGGCAGAGGTCGTGAGGTATGTGCTTAAAAACAGCCGCGTACCCGTCATTGTCGATGCTGATGCGATAAATGCGGTGTCCGAAGATACGGCGATCTTGTCCGAATGTGCGTGCGATCTCATATTCACGCCGCATGCGGCTGAGATGGCGCGTCTTACAAAGCTTGATATATCATATATCCAATCGAACCGCATTGAAGTCTCTCGTGAGTTCGCGGAGGAGAACGGGGCGGTGCTTTTGCTTAAAGGCAGCCATACTGTTGTAACAGCGCCGAGCCTTACGCAATATATTAATATAACAGGCAATGCGGGCATGGCAACGGGCGGCAGCGGTGATGTGCTTGCCGGAATAGTTTCGGCGCTTACAGCTCGCGGTATCGAATGCACGGCGGCTACAGCCGCGGCGGCGTATATACACGGTACGGCAGGAGATATAGCGGCGGAGAAATACGGTATGGAGTCGATGAACGCCACGAACATTCTGGATTGTCTGCCGGAAGCATTTTTCCGTATATTACATATGTACAAAAGAAATGTTTTATGCTAACATAGATATTGAGGCTTAAAGGTGACATAGATGGAAAAGAGAGCATGGGTGGAAATAGATCTGGACGCATTGGCGTCTAATATGCGCGCCATACGCCGCATTACCGACCCGAACGCCATGGTGATGGCAGTTGTCAAGGCTGACGCGTACGGACACGGAGCAAAGGAATGCGCGAAAATACTGCTCAGAAACGGCGCGGACAGATTGGCTGTCGCAACGCTTGGCGAGGCGATGGAGCTGAGGCGTGAGTTTAAAGATGTGCCGATCATGATCTTAGGCTCGTTCATGGACGATGAGGCGGAGGATATTATAAATAACGATATTATACCGAGCGTGTATACATTCGACTCCGCAAAATTTTTATCCGATACTGCCGTAAGACTAAATAAGCCTGTCAAGGTACATATCAAACTTGATACGGGTATGTCAAGGATAGGCTTTGTCGTAACGGACGGCGATAATTCGGAGACAGTGAACGATATAGAGCGCATGGCTCGTTTGCCGATGCTTGAAACAGAGGGGATATTTTCGCATTTTGCGACAGCGGACGAATCGGACGAAAGCTATACGAGGCTGCAATTTGACCGGTTTATGGGGATATGTCGCGCGCTTGATGAACGCGGCGTAAATATAGCTGTGCGACATATATGCAATAGTGCCGGAATTATGATGTATCCTGAATACCATCTTGATATGGTGCGACCGGGCATAATACTATACGGAATGTATCCTTCAGATGAGGTCGACAGATCCAAGCTGGACCTTAAATATGTCATGTCACTTAAAGCCGTAATAGCGTATGTGAAGAAGATCGAGCCGAAAAGAGGCGTAAGCTACGGTAAGGAATACATAGCCGACGGCGAGGAGCTGATAGCTACAGTCCCGATCGGTTATGCGGACGGATATTCAAGGCTTTTGGCAAATAAAGCAGAGATCGCCGTTGGCGGAAAAAAGTTCCCGGTTGTGGGTAGAATTTGTATGGATCAGTGTATGATAAATGTCACTTCGGGAAATAATATCAGCAGAGGTGACGAGGCTCTGATTTTCGGAAACGGCGCAGTAACTGTTGACGATATGGCAGATTGGATGAACACCATAAATTATGAGATCACCTGCATGGTAAGCCGCAGGATACCGCGTATCTATAATAGCGGCGGCAGGACGGTCAAGGTGCTCGATTATCTGCTGTAGAGAATAACCTATGAAGGGAGCTGGAGGCTTTGTCACACACCTGCAAGAATTTTGAGGAAATCAAAGAAGAGCTTAAAAAGGGCTATATGGCGATGTCTGAAATAAATCTTGAGGAGGCAAATAAAGGATTGGGATCCGACAATGAAGCATTGCGGATCTGTGAGAAAAATCTGACGGAGTGTGAATAAAGGGTGACAGTAAAACGAGGAGATATTTATTATGCCGATCTCAGTCCGGTCGTCGGAAGCGAACAGGGGGGAGTGCGACCAGTTCTGATAATTCAGAACGATGTGGGCAATAAATACAGCCCGACCGTTATTGCGGCAGCGATAACCAGCCGCATTAACAAGGCAAAGATGCCCACGCATATCGAGCTTTGCGCGCAAACCTTCGGATTGAGCAAGGATTCGGTCATACTATTGGAGCAGATAAGAACACTCGATAAACGCAGATTAAGAGAAAGAATCGGAAAATTGGACACACCAATGATGGTAAGCGTGGATAAGGCGCTGTATGTCAGCTTCGGACTTGTCCAGTTTTGACGATTACATACACAAAGGATAAGAAAAAACGGTCACCGCTATTTCAGTGGTGATCGTTTATTGTTTCGCTTGAAATATGCAGATGGCGAAACTCCGCCGCTGTATTTCGTGAAATTTTTATAAAAAAGGGGATAATCGCCGTATCCACACATAACAGCAATATCCGACAGCTTTTTCCCTTCATAGTATAGCTTTTGCGCGTATGCGAACCTAAGCATCTCAATATATTCTTTGATCGTTATGTTGACCTCCTGCTTGAAAATATGACACATATAGTATTTATTCATATACAGCTTGTCCGCAATCGATTGCAATGAAAAGTCGTCCGTAAAATGAGCATTGAGATATTGCTTGATCTTTGCTGTTCTTGGTGATGATAGCTGTGAATTATCGTTGATATTATGTATGTTGCAAATTGCAATCACGATCTGAGCTATAAAAGTCTTAGTCAGAAGATCCCATTCGGCTTTTTTTTCCTTTATACATTGAGCTATACCCTCAAATAGCTTGTCAATTCCATATTTTCTTGCTTGTGCGCCGGGCACTTTATTAAATGAAAATGCTCTGTCGGCGCTTGCAAAAAGTGTTTGAGAAAGACCGTTTAAAAATTCATAATCAAATTGAATAAAATGGCGCTCGTACACCGAATCGGAGTTAAAGATTATTGTATGCAGCTCGTTTGGGCGAGTCATAAATATATCGCCCTCGGACATATCAAATTCTTTGTTTTCTATAACATATTTTGCGTTGCCGCTTACGAAATATAAGATCTCGTAATATTGGTGCATATGATATGAGAAATCGACAGGCTTAAACCGATCGTAGCTGTATATATAATGCGGCTGTCTTACAGATATTTTCGCCATGTTCATCCTCCTGTAACGGTTATATATCTATTATATCAAAAAAAAGCAATATTTGCAATATTTTTAGCAATTAAAACAATATGCAAAAAATTCAAAATATGATACAATTTTAAATACTTAGTTGTATGTTTTGCATAAATTATTCGTCAAACTCAAAATTTGCATTATTAAGAGCGCGTAAACAATGCAATTATTGCATGGTGCGGATATTTTTGCAGATATTTCGGAAAGGAGAGATGTACAAAATGAAGAAAATCATTTCAGCTGTTGTTTGTGCGATGATGCTTGCTCAGTCATTCGGAGCGATTTGTGTTTCTGCCGACGGGACCGGTGCGGACGAAAAATATACCGCGCCGACATCGGCAGCGGTCACATACAATATGAATCTTGACTGGAAATTCTACGATACACAGACAACAGTAGAGATCCACAGTGCAATGGCAAAGGCTGATAAAAACGGAAAGAAATTTTATGAGGTAGATTATGACGACTCCGATTGGGAGACGGTATCGATACCGCATGGCATAGGCGGCGGAACGAACTCATTTTTCGCGGCGAACTATGATTCGGGCGGCGGATACAGAAGCGTGCTTTTGTACAGAAAAACAATAACCGTTCCTGTCGGTGACAAGTTCATATTTGAGCTTGAGGGTATCCGTCAGTCCGCGTATGTGTGGTGTAACGGTGAGAAAGTCGGGTATTACGAATCCGGCATTACGGCAATGGGCTTTGATCTGACATCATATGTTACGCCTGGCGAGCAGGCGGTAATTGCAATATGTAATGACGGAGCAACCGCAAGAGGCACGACAGGAAGAATACCGTACGAAACCGTTCCGGGCGAGGAATGGGGTTCATCATACACGCCCGACAACTATAAGACACGTGTCGGAACGGGTGAGCCTTTCGTATGGAATACAATGGACTTTAACGAACCGCAGATAGGTCTGGTATACAATGCGTATCTGCACGCGTCCGGTAAGGTTTATCAGACAAGACCGCTTTATAATAACCTCAAGACGACGGGTAATTATATTTATGCGGATAATTTTGACATAAAGGCGAAAACGGCAACGATCACAGTTGATGCGGAAGTAAGAAACGAAAGCGGAGAAGGCGGGAGCTATGTCCTTGAAGTGGCGGTCGTTGACGGTGACGGCTATCTGAAATACGATTTTTCAAGCCAGGAAACCGAAGTCAAGGCGGCAGCCGATGCAGGCATAAAGTTTGAAACGGCGGTGGAGAGCAATGTATACGACGAGGAAAACATTGAAACTCCGCAAGGACTGACTCAGCTCAATACCGTAGATGTAACGCATATTACAGCATCGTATAATGCGTCCGATATGCGCTTCTGGACAACGGACGATCCGTATCTGTATACCGTATACACGATCTTAAAAGACGGCAACGGCAATGTCGTTGATGTTCAGAAAAAGGATACGGGCTTCAGAAAAATAAGCTATAACAGAAGCAACGGTATACTTATAAACGATAAGGCTGTCTGGATGCCGGGTTACGCGCAGCGCTCCACGAATGAGTGGGCTGTTATAGGTGTGGCTACAGATTGGCTTCAGGACTATGATATGGCGCTCCTGAAAGAAAATAATTCAAACTTTATAAGGTGGATGCATGTCGCTCCCAAGCCGGCTGAGGTAAGGTCATCGGATCGCTACGGCGTTGCAGTCGTTTGCCCGGCAGGTGATAAAGAAGGTACGGGACTTTACGGAAGAAACTGGTCGCAAAGAACAGAGGCAATGCGTGACGCAATGATCTATTTCAGAAACAGTCCGTCGGTAGTTTTCTGGGAAACGGGCAACTCTCCTGTAGGATCTGAGGCGAATGCCGACGATATGAAACGAATATACGATATCGTCGATCCTCATGGTATGAGATTTATCGGTGCAAGATCGACAACATCGGCGGATCAGTTGGATTATCAGAACAATTATGCCGGTACAATGTATGGCGGAACCACTGATAAGGGTGCTATCGCCGCAATGCAGAAAAACGACATATACGGACCTATCATGGAAACGGAATACGCTCGTAACGAAGCGCCACGAAGAGTATGGGACAGCTACTCGCCGCCTGATTTCGATTATGTGAATAAATACATTTCAAAGGGCGGAAAATCAGACAAATATGATGTCTGGAACGAGACCTCCGAGGATAATGCGATAAATGTATTAAAAGAATACAATGAATATTATTCAAATCGTGCAGGCTCGGGCAACAGTATTTACAGTGCCGCTGCTATGATGGTATGGTCAGACTCAAATATGCATACAAGAAACACCGGCACAGAAAACTGCCGTACATCGGGCAGAGTTGACCCCGTTCGACAGACGAAGGAGTCGTTCTATACGACTAAAGCGGCGCAGTCGTCTGAGCCGGAGATACATATTGTAGGTCATTGGTCGTATCCGGAGCTGAGTGATGATACATATAATTATTACGGAACAAATCAGGTCGCGATAGACGGCTCGCATTCATATGAGCTATATGACACCACACAGAAATTTAAGCGCGATCCGCTTAACAAGACAGTGTATGTCGTAGGCTCGGCAGCCGTTTCAAAGGTTATGCTCTACAGGGTAGACGGCGATACCGAAACACTTATAGGCGAAGATGATGCACCGTCAAACAGCTTTATATATCAGTTCGATAATGTCGATATAACCGTCGGTGACGGAGTTGTTGCAAGAGCGTATAACGGACGCGATGAGCTTGTGGCAACAGATGAGATAGCAAGAACATATGACGCTGTATCGCTGCGGCTTACACCGCATACGGCAGTAAAAGAAGATGAGGACGGCGTTGTAATGACCGATTGGAGAGCGGACGGTGCCGACATCGCATATGTTGATGTGGAGGTAATAGACAAGAACGGAAATGTCTGCGCTCTTAACTATGACAAGATAAACTTCTCATATTCCGGTGCCGGAGAGTATCTCGGAGGATATAACAGCGGTTCTGGTGCGGCTTGCTATCAGAATACAGAGGCAACTCGCGGCTTATCCAATTATTTCGGCGGCGATAAATCGGGCACATCAACTATCGGCAAGAATTATGTATATGCCGAGAACGGTACAAGCAGGATATTTATACGCTCAACGAGAGATGCAGGAGAGTTCACATTATCCGCATCCATGGACGGTATACAGCCGGTCACGACAACGATAACCTCCAGAGCTGTTCCTGTTTCGGGCGGACTGAGCCTTCAAATGGCATCCATACTTGCGCCGGGCGCAAAGGCAGCGCCGATAACAACAAATGTTCCTGTTATGAAACCGCTCATGCTGAGAAAAGGCATTATCAGCTGGGCAAATGTCAGGACAGTCGAGGTGACGGATGATACCGTATACTACACTGTAACGATAAACGGCGAGCCTATTCAGACAAGCGGCAAAACATATCTGGGCACTATGGACACATTGTTCGGCCCGATAGTGGATATTTTAAGAGCCGTAAATGAAGCCGGAGATACAAGCTTTGAGTATGTATATGACGATACCGGAAGCAGCACTACGCTGACGGTTACGCAGGGCAATGATGTTCATGTGTATATTGAAGGTATAAATCAGATGTATACAAATGGTGTTCCGGATGAGTGTGTTGACTATCCGCGTATAACAAACGGCGTATTTATAGCAAATATTGAGAAGATGCTTTCGGCATTGGGCATATCGTATTCAAAGAATACGGCAAATAATACCGTAAACATCACCGTAGCACAGTAAGGAGGGCACTGAAATGAAAAAAATAATATCTTTGATTATAGCAGGCGCACTCCTTACAACGAGTGCAGGGCTTACTGCAATGGCTGATTATAACGCGTCGGATTACGATATTGTGGATACAAATCTTACATTTGACAACGGCACCGGAACGGGTGTGGACGGTACGAATGCCCAGGTTGTCGAAGACACATTAACGACCGTTATGACCACTACGCTTGATACAACCGAGGAATTTTTGCTCTCGTTTGATTTTAATTTTACAAATGCGAGCGCAAATATCAACACTCCCCGTACAGCAAACAGCAATAATGTCGGATTGACATTGGCGCTCGTAAACGGCGAACTTATCACGCATACAAGCAGCACAGGCACACAGAGCCTCGGCGCGTTGACGGTAGGCGAGTGGTATGCGCTTGAGGTTGAGGGAAAGACGGGAAAGGGATCGCAGTTCACGACAGGCAGGCTGTATAAATATGTAAACGGCACGAGGACGCTTGTACAGGAGACGACAAGCCTTAATATGAGAAACCTTTCATCAAACAACCGTACATTCAATCGTCTTGATGTAAAAAATGTCACCATAGATAATATAAAGCTTGTTGCCCTCAAGCCCGATACGATCTCATTGTCCTCAACAGTGGGTGAAATGGACGCAGGCACCGATAACGCATTTGATTATGTCATGACAAGACAGGGCACTGAATATACAAAGTATCCCGTTACATGGTCTGTATACGATGAGGCGAACGAAACCCCTGTTACCGATGATATATCCATTACATCGGGCGGAGTGTTATCGGTCGGTATCGACACGCCGTCGCAGGTTGTTACCGTTCGTGCGGCAGCTACCTTTGGAGGCAAGACCTTGATAGGTACAAAGCAGATCACGATAAATGCAGTCGAAACAGGCGACGAGCCGTTTGATACTATAAGCGTAACAGGCCCGGCTGCCGTAAAGGCAGGCACAAACGCGACATATTCATATACTGCGACAAAGGACGGTCTGGATGTAACAAACACACTTACGGCTGATGATGTTGTATGGACTGTATATGATGCAACAGGCACAATACAGAACAACAATAAATTCATAACCTGCTCGGGCGGTGTTTTGGCAGTAGATGACAGCGTAATATCACAGAATATCACATTAAAGGCGATGTCGCCGAGCGGTAAGATCACCGGCGGCGTACCCGTGTCAATATTATGGTCTGACACACAAAAGGAAAATGTATTGTCATACAGCGCGTGTGAGGATGTTATTGCAAATACAATATTGGTAACCTCATGGGACGGTTCAAGCGCATTTCAGACATCCGATAATGTTACATTTTCCTTTGACGATCAGAACAGCTATGTTTTGACCGAGGTGGATATAAAATTTGACGGCGTTGAAGGACACGGATTTACCTTGCTTAATAACAACGGCTCGGAAAACTCAAATATAAGAGTTCACAGCGGAAGCATAACGCAGCAGACAGGATCAAACAAGTGGAATACCGTAATAGCATCGGCAGATTTCAACTCGTGGTATCATATTGAATTTGTATATCTTGGCGGCAATACATCGGGATTTAAAATATATAAGTATGATAACAACGGAAATAGGACGCTTGTGCAGACAATGGCAGACTGCAACAGGCGAAATGACAAAGCTTACGGCAAGATCACATTTACAACGGGTGTTACAATAGATAATTTTAAGGTATCTACAGTTATAGCCGACGCATTGTCGGTAACAGGCCCCGGAAATTATATGTCGGCAGGAGACACGGCGCAGTTTGAAGCGACGGCATCAAGATGCGGTCTGACGCTCAGCGGCGCATATTCTGATCTTGTATGGTCGGTCCTCGACAGCGAAGGACTCCCGATATTGGACGATACCGTAACGATAAGCGACAGCGGACTTGTAACAACATCCGCTATGGTCACACCGCAGACTATAACTGTACGGGCAAAAACGAGTACGGGTGTAACATCGAGCGCGAAAATTACAATACAGTCCTCAGACATATTTGAAATCACCAATATAGGCATTAATACGCAAGGTACAAAAATCGTGGGCATTTATGGCGAAAAGAATTTCTATTACAATGATGATGTGATATTTATAATAGCTATAAAAGCGGCGAACGGCGTGCAAAAAGGCGTATGCACCGTTTCAACATTTGGTGACAGAGTGGCAATGGGAAGCTTTGAATTATCAACAAATTATGAGCTGCCCTCTGATTTCGATCCCGAAACGGATGTTATCGAAACAATGGTGTGGACTACAGTGAAATAACACATAAAAATAAACGGTCACGAGCAAAACGCTTGTGACCGTTTATTGCTTTATAAGAAATTGCTTTCTTATAAAGCAATAAATGATTTAATTGCCCGTGCGAAATATCCGACCTATGGTCGGAATCGCACATGGGCATAACAAAGCGCTTTATCTTCTCTGCCCGCCGCAGGCGTGCGCCGAAGGCGCTTTGTTCTATTTATGTCTCAACGCGCCGTATACCGATCGCGGGATATGACCTTGCATCGTATATACGGAATGATTGCCGTTTACGGCAAATGCTACTATACACACGGCGGCCATATACAGAGCCGTACCCGTCCCGAACATTTCAATGCCTATGAATACCGGAGCAAGCAGCGTATTTGTCGCACTGCAATATACGGCGGCACAGCCGAGAGCTACGGTAAGCTCAAACGGCAATCCGAAAAGTGATGACACGACTGCACCCAGCGATGCGCCTATTGCCATAAGCGGCATCATCTCGCCGCCGGAAAAGCCGATCGTTATACATAACACCGTAAATATCGCCTTTAGCGCAAAATCATACGGCAGCGCGTTACGATTGAAAAATATCTCTTCTACCATTGCGCCGCCTGTGCCGCAATATCTGGCGCGGAAAATGATCATAAGTGCGGCAATGACGCTGCCGCCGACAAGCGCGCCTGTGTATCGGTTGGAAATATGGTCATTATACAGCTTTTTCGCGTTCTCAAGGCAGAAAACGAATGCTCTGCCTGCAAGCCCGAATATAACTGCCGCAACGAGGATAAGTGCGATATGCAAAATATCCGGCTCAAACGCTGTCTGTACTGTATAATGGAATGCGTTAAATCCGCATACGGTCGATATGTAATATGATACATACGATGCGGTAAGCGCAGGTATCAGCGCCTGATAATACAGAAGACCCACAGCGGAAAATTCCAGCGAGAAGAAAAGTCCGCCGAGCGGTGTATGGAAAAGACCCGACACCGCCGCACTTACGCCCGATATGAGAAGAATATGACTGTACTTGCGAAGCCTGAACCAACGGGATGTATAATCGCCTATTGCCGCTCCACACGCGGCAACGGTACCCTCTTTGCCAGTGCTTGCGCCGAAAAGGAGCATAATTGCATTTGCGGCAAGCTTTAATATGACATAAGCGTTGGGGTATTCGCCGATTTTATGGGCGTGTCCGACATCCTTGACCTCGCCATGCTCGCCGACCTCGCCCATATTATAAGCGATAGCAAGGTTTAAGCCCTGCTCCGAGTTCGGGCTGATGTGCTTATAGAGCCATATAATGACCACGCCGGCAACGCCGAGAAAGGGGAGCAGGATGATATAGTGTTTCGCACAGAATGGTTCTATAAAATCAAGCAGTCTGCCGAAAAAGCCCGAAACAAAGCCGAGCTGCACGCCTATCACAATGGCTATCGCGGTGCATATGAGCATTTCTCTGAATTTTCTCATTTGCCATCTGCTCCATTGTAGAGTATCTTGCGAAGATATTGCCCCGTATATGATTTTTCACAGTCGGCGACTTCTTCCGGCGTGCCCTGAGCCACGACTGTTCCGCCGCCGTCTCCGCCCTCCGGACCGAGGTCAATAATGTAGTCCGCTGTTTTTATGACATCAAGATTATGCTCTATAACTATCACCGTATTCCCCGACTCAACAAGACGGTTAAGAACGGAGATCAGTTTCTTTACATCCTCCGAATGCAATCCCGTAGTCGGCTCATCAAGTATATATACAGTTTTTCCGGTAGGTCGTTTTGACAGCTCCGTTGCCAGCTTTACTCTTTGCGCTTCACCGCCCGACAATTGTGTGGAGCTTTGACCGAGCTTTATATATCCAAGTCCGACCTCCTGTATCGTTTTAAGACGGCGGCTGAGCTTAGGTATATTTTCAAAAAACACCACTGCTTCATCGACCGTCATCTCCAATACATCGTATATGGATTTCCCTTTGTACTTTACCTCAAGTGTTTCCCTGTTATACCGTTTTCCGTGGCATACCTCACACGGCACATAAACATCAGAGAGGAAGTTCATCTCTATTTTTACTATTCCGTCACCCGTGCACGCCTCGCAGCGTCCGCCCTTGACATTGAAGCTGAACCGACCTGATTTATAGCCGCGCATTTTTGCCTCATTAGTCTGAGCGAAAACATCTCTTATATCGTTAAAGAGATTTGTGTATGTCGCCGGGTTTGATCGTGGAGTTCGTCCTATAGGACTTTGATTTATATCTATCACCTTGTCAAGACGGTCAATGCCGAGTATTGATTTGTGTTCGCCTGCTTTTGTATGCGCCTTGTTGAGTTTATTGGCAAGGCTTTTATACAGGATCTCGTTGACAAGCGAGCTTTTACCAGACCCCGATACGCCTGTAACGCAGGTAAGCACACCTGTGGGGAAGCTGACATTTATGTTTTTAAGGTTATTTTCCGCCGCGCCCCTTACCATTATTTTTCCGGCAGGCTTGCGCCGCTTTTTCGGAATATCTATTTTCAGCTCACCGCTGAGATATTTGCCCGTAACGGATGTAGGGCATTTGATAAGCTCCTGTGCCGTTCCCGTACCGACGATCTCGCCACCGTGAACGCCTGCTGCCGGACCTACATCGACAATATAATCGGCGGCAAGCATCGTATCGGTATCATGCTCTACCACTATAACCGTATTTCCGAGATCCCTAAGATGCAGGAGAGTACCGATAAGCCTGTTATTGTCACGCTGGTGCAAGCCTATGCTCGGCTCGTCGAGAATATATAAAACTCCCGTAAGTCCGGAGCCTATCTGTGTGGCGAGCCGTATTCTCTGCGCCTCGCCGCCGGAAAGCGTGCCGGATGCTCTTGAAAGAGACAGGTAATCCAGTCCGACATCAAGCATAAATTGAAGTCGTGATTTTATCTCCTTTATTATCTGCCTTGCTATGATAAGCTCGCGCTCTGAGAAGCTGAGTCCGCTTATAAACTCCATTTCCTCCTTGATGCTCAGACGGGTAAAATCATATATATTCCTTCCGCCCACCGTCACAGCCAGAACATCATCGTTGAGTCGCGCTCCGCTGCATTTTGGGCAGCGCGTATCGCTCATATACCGGCTTATATCATTTCTTGCATATTCAGAGGTGGGGTGGTCGTAGCGACGCTGAAGATTGGTTATAACGCCCTCAAACGGCATCTCATATGAACCTCTGCCATAAGCGCGGCTGTATTTCATAGTCAGCTTTTTCTCGCCCGTACCATAAAGAACGGCATCCTTTGCCTCCTGCGGAATGTCCTTGTACGGAGTGTTTATATCAAAGCCGTATTCATCCGCTATCGCGCGGTAGCACATTGCCGCTATACTTGACGGATCCTCGTAATTATTCCAGCCGCTGCATCGGATAGCGCCTTCTATCAAGCTTGCCTCCGGATTTGCCACGACAAGATCGGGATCGATATTTATCATAACGCCCAAACCGTCACAGTGCGGACAAGCACCGAACGGGTTATTAAACGAGAACAGTCGCGGCTCAAGTTCAGGCAGGCTTATACCGCATTCATCGCAGGCATAGTTTTGCGAAAATCGCATCGTTTCCTTGCCGACGACTTCTACCATTACAATATCGCCCGACAGCTTGAACGCCGTTTCTATCGAGTCTCCAAGCCGCGTTTCAATGCCGGGTTTTACGGCTATACGGTCAATTACTATTTCTATATTATGCTTAAAGGTCTTTTTCAATTTTGGCGGCTCGGCTGTGTCATACATTTCTCCGTCAACGCGGAGCCGCACATATTCGCTCTTTTTTGCG
>CAJONM010000150.1 GCA_905235885.1 uncultured Clostridia bacterium | reverse complement strand
TATGTAAACATAACTCAAAATTTTTTTGTAACATAAAAAAAACAAAAGAAATTATTTTGAACTGTTGTAAATCTGTTGTAAATTATACTTGAAATAAACCACAACAAAAGCAAAAACCCTTGATTTTACAAGGGTTTTCGTTGTTTTTATTTATCCAAAGGTTTCATTGTCGGGAAAAGCAGGACATCGCGGATGGAATAGCTGTCGGTAAGCAGCATTACAAATCTATCCACGCCTATGCCCAGTCCGCCTGTCGGGGGCATTCCGTATTCGAGTGCATTGAGAAAATCCTCGTCGAGCATATTCGCCTCGTCATCGCCTGCCGCTCGGAGCGCCACCTGATGCATGAAGCGTTCGCGCTGGTCGATGGGATCGTTAAGCTCACTGAATGCGTTGCCAAATTCCCTGCCGGTTATGAATACCTCAAACCGCTCCGTAAGCTCCGGCTGTGACGGCTTGCGCTTAGCAAGCGGTGATATTTCAACCGGATAATCGGTTATAAATGTGGGCTGGATAAGCTTGTCCTCTACATATTCATCAAAGAACAGCGCTATTATATCGCCGCGCGTTGATTTTGTCTTCTCGACCTCAAGTCCCTTTGCCTTTGCAGCTGCCAACGCGTCCTCATCGTTCAATATCTCATTAAAGTCAACGCCCGAATATTTTTTTACCGCGTCTATCATCGTAAGGCGCTCGAAATGGCTTAGATCTATATCCGTTCCCTGATAATTGATTACGGTTGTGCCGCATGCGGTTTCCGCAACATATCGCATCAGATTTTCCGTAAGATCCATCATATCATTGTAATCGGCATACGCCTCATATATTTCTATGGATGTAAATTCAGGGTTGTGCTTTATATCCATCCCCTCATTACGGAACTGTCTGCCCATTTCATACACGCGCTCCATGCCGCCGACAATAAGCCTTTTAAGATGCAGCTCGGTCGCTATGCGAAGATACATATCCATATCAAGCGCATTATGGTGCGTGACAAACGGTCTTGCCGCCGCGCCTCCGGCTATAGTGTTAAGTATGGGCGTTTCAACCTCCAAATAATCACGGCTGTCGAGATAATTCCTCATCGCCGTAAGTATCTTTGAACGCATTACAAATGTATTTTTCACATCGCCGTTCATTATAAGATCAACATATCTCTTGCGATAGCGCAGATCCTGATCGGAAAGTCCGTGGAATTTCTCCGGCAATGGCTGGAGGGATTTTGAAAGCAGCGTTATTTTGCTTACACGGATCGATATTTCGCCCGTTTCCGTTTTGAAAACCTCGCCCGTTGCGCCGATAATATCGCCTATATCGAGCTTCTTAAATCTTTCATATTCTTCATCGCCCAAAATATCCTTCTTGGCAAATATCTGAATATGTCCGTCACGATCGGAAAGGTCACCGAACCCGACCTTGCCCATGCGGCGCTTTGACATAAGCCTACCCGCAACGGTAACGATCTTTCCCTCGTATTCTTCAAAGTTCTCTCGTATATTCTTAGCGTTATTGTCACGCTCAAATTTCGTGATCTTAAACGGATCCATGCCTGCCTCCGCATATTCGGCAAGCTTGTCTCTCCTGTTCTTTAATATCTGCTTTAATCTTGAATTATCCTGTTGTTCCATTTTTATCTCCATTCCGCAGCCGCGCGGCTGCATAAATATTAATTTGCCTGTATTATAGCATATAATTATCTGTAAAACAATACATTTATGTTAATTTTTTTCTGCAACGACAACCCTGTCGTTTCCGCACAGATCTTTGATCACGCTTACGCGCTCATAGCCTGCGCCGCGCAGTATATCCGATACCGCCGATCCCTGATCGTAGCCGATCTCAAAAGCGATCACGGGTATATCCGCAAATATTCGTGCAATGCGCCTGTAAAATACCAGCCCGTCCTCGCCGCCGTCAAGCGCAGCAGATGGCTCATGATCCTTTACAACACTGTCAAGCGTTTTCAAAACCGCGGTTTCGATATACGGCGGATTTGACACTATCATATCATATCCGCCATCCGGCATCTCATGCAGTATATCGCATTGAATAATCCCGACCTCAACATCATTCAGCCTTGCGTTTTCCTGCGCGATGAAAAGAGCATCTTTACTTATATCAAGCAAAGTAACTTTTGCATTTTTACACAGCCTGGCAATACTTATACCCACGCATCCGCTGCCCGTTCCTATATCAAGCACGCGCAACGGCTTGTCGCCTATTTTCGATACCGCCGTCTCAACGAGCGTTTCCGTATCCTGACGAGGGATCAGTGTATGGCGGTTGACGATGAACCTCATCCCCATAAATTCGGTATCGCCCAATATATATTGCAGCGGCTCGCCGCTTTTTCGTCTTGTCAGGATGCTGTCCGCCATTGCAAATTCAGCCGCTGTAAGCTCCCGATCGTCGGAGATCGCATATCGTATACCTGTGATATGCTCCATTATCCATGCCGCCTCATGGGCGTTTTCGCCCAGCTTTTCTCTCAGCTCACGACATTTTTCGGATATTACCATCTGTCGTCCTCTTGATTTTCGGGGATACATGGTTTCATAGCTTCTATCGCAACACTGATCTGCGAGTCGTCCGGCTCACGGGTCGTAAGCTTTTGCAGCCATAATCCCGGCTTTGATAATATCGTTACGCACTTATTCTTGCTTCTGCCGGCAAGCTTTATCACTTCAAATGAGATACCTGCCACGATAGGCAGACATAGAAGCCTTGTTCCCATTCTTAACAGAATAGCGGCTATTTTTATATATCCGTCAAAACGCGGCAAAAACGCGAATATGATAATGCTTATGATCATCACAAACAGCAGAAAGCTCGTGCCGCAACGCGGATGAAATCTTGTATATTTCCTTATGTTTTCTACCGTCAGCTCCTCGCCTGATTCATAGCACGCGATAGTCTTATGCTCCGCGCCATGATATTCAAACAAACGCTTTATATCCTTCATTTGAGATATAAGCGCCATATACCCCAAAAATATTACCATTCTCAGGACACCCTCAAAAACGCTTGTAAATGCCTGTGTCGATGTAAATTGTTTAAGCTGAGGTATCGCCTCGACTGCTCCGGACAATGCCGACGGCAACAGTATGAACAGCCCGACGCTGAATATGACAGCGATAAATACCGCAAAATAAATCACGACATCCTTTATCTTATCTCCGAGCTTATCCTCAAGCCATTTATCGAATTTGCTCGGCTCCTCGTCCTCGTCACCTTCCAGATCCACAAACTCAGCGCTGTACATCAGCGCTTTCATACCTATGACAAGGCTGTCTATAAAGCTTACGCAGCCGCGTATTACAGGCAGCTTGAGAATGCCTTTCCTTGTCTTTGTGCCGTTTTCATCGATCTTTATCGCAATTTCGCCGTCCGGCTTGCGGACAGCAACGGCAGTTTTGTGCGGTCCACGCATCATTACGCCTTCCATGACCGCCTGACCGCCTATAGATGTTATATGCTCCTTATTTGCCATAATATATTCCCCTTTGTTTAACAGCAGCAGGTGCCGGGGCAAAAGCATGGTATACACCAGCACGGCAGCGGACAACAGTCAACAGACCTGTATCCGTCTCCGCCCATCCCGTAGCCTGACGCGTTATTTCTTAATCCGTTCAATGTGTCTCTGTATTCGGCGTTATCCGGATCCATATCCACCGCCTTTTTCAGATCCTCCACACCGCGCGAATACCATCCGCGCCGTATATTTGCAATGCCCGACAGATAGAACCACTCCGCAGTCTTGGGAAGTCTGTTGAGCATATTGATTGCCTCTACGACCATTCCCATGCTTATAAGCTTGCGAACAAGCTCAAATGTCGGCTGCGCGTTTTGATACGAATATCCGCCGCCGTAGTCTCCGTAATAACCGCCCGAATATGTCCCCGATGCGGATGATGTTTTGTTCTTTGTAAGCATATCATATGCTTTGTTTATCTCTTTCATCTTCTCCGCCGCAAGATCCGCAAGCGGATTGTTTATATATTTGTCTGGATGATATTTTTTCACAAGCTCTTTATATGCTCTTTTTATGGTTTCTTCATCAGCGTCCTCGCTGACGCCCAGAATTTTATACGGGTCCATCGCTGTTCACTTCCTTTAAGAGTATGTATGCTTGTTTTTCCTTTAATGTAATATAAATTATCCTGCCTATCATATCGCGGTTACGCCTGAAGCTTATCAGCTCAAATGCCGAGGCAATTGCGCCGAGCGTCATTGTAAGACTCTCTTCCACCGCATCGGCACACATCGCTTTGTCTGTTATACTGGCGGCTGCGAATGTATTGTATGAGCCGGTCTTTACATCCTGCTCCAGATCACATACGGCATCCATAATATATATCCAGCGTCCGAGATTGTAGCCCAACCATGCAAGCGCGCGCTTAGATGCGCCATCTGACACAAGTTGCGGCGAGAAAAGAGCCTCAAGTATCTTGGCAAACGCATCCGCCGTTTCATCTATCGATGTGCATCCGCTTTGTTCAAGTGCGCTAAGGATATCAAGCTGCGATTTTATTATTTGAAAAACGCTCTCATGTGCCAGCCGCACTTTCCTATAGCCTCTGTATAAAAGAGCCATACCGAAAAGCGCCTTTATGCTGCGACTGTCATGCCAATCATCGGCAAGCTTCAGATAACTGAGCATCACGCCAACATCGGCGGCATATTCTGTTGCTCGGCTGTCCGATATATGATCGTTCGGTTTTATCGGATGTCTTACGCATCTTCCCTTTTCCATTCCGATCTCTGTATCGCACACGGACGACAGCACCAACGCAAGAAAGGTTATGTCATAGCTCAGTCCGAGTCTTGACATTTGCGACGCGCGTTTGCCCGTCGCGCGGCATACACCGCAATAATATGCCGAAAAAAGCGCATATTCGTCCGCCGTAAGCTGATTATCCTCGATTTTCAGATATCCAAACACAATACCCTCTCTTTTCACTGTAGAAGCTCAGATACACTAATTATAGCACATTATCCGCAAAATCTCAACTGTTTTTTTATAAATGCGGCAAATTTGTAAATTTATGCTTGCAATTTGCCGTAATGTGATGTATAATAGACCTAATCTATATGTGAAAGGAAGAAAACGAATGAACTCATTTATCATTACCGCATTTGCCGAAGGCGAGACTGCCGGAAGCGTGGGAGGCATGGGAACACCTGTAGAGATGATAACATCATTTCTCCCTCTTATAATCATAGTAGTATTGTTCTATTTCCTGCTTATCAGACCGCAGAGAAAACGCGATAAGGAAACAAAGGCAATGCTCTCCGCGATGAAAGTCGGAGATAAGGTGGTAACGATCGGCGGTATATGCGGCAAGATCATTAAAATAAAGGATAACTTTGTATTTATCGAAACAGGCAACATAGGTACTGAAAAAGAAAAGAGCGTCCTCAAAGTTGAGCGTGACGCGGTCAAGTCGGTAGAGCAGAAGCAAACAAATTAAGAAAAAGTGGATGTAAAAAACGACTTTTTTTTACATCCACTTTTTTTATTTCATTGATTTCAAAGCTTTAGCCATATCCTTTAGTCCACTGCCGGACGCGATCTTTTTCCAGCCCTCGCCTATATCCGCAGCAAGAACATCTCCGCCATGGTATATCTGGGCAAATTCACTCAGAACATTATACAGTCGTCCGCCGCGGCGCATTTTTGCAACTATGGCGTATCTTTCGCCGTTTCTGTACAGCACAGAGTCGCCCAATGCCGCGCCGTATGCGTGGCATAGAGCATCGTCAAGCGCATTGAAGTCCGAAAAAACAAAAGTCTCGACGCTCTTTTCCGATGAACACTCAGCCAACCGCTTATCCAGACTCCTCAGAAGCGATAAAAGCTCGTCATTTGCGGCGATCTCAGGATCATCGGCTTTTTTTACTCTTACGCCCTTTTTAAACTCACTGCGCGTCATTTTCCGTTTCTTGCTCATTCCTATCTTGCTTATGTTCAGCTGCATCCCCTCGTTTGACTGTACAGCCTCAACGACCACCTGTCCGTTCTTGTACGGATCAAAGCCGGTCTCGGTTTGTACTATCTCCATAAGCTCAAATAAAAATCTATGTAAATCTCCCGACTGAGGTATCGGACTTGCCTCGTCAAATTCAACATCAAAGAATTCCAGATCCTGCTTCGTAAGATACACAAGCACCTCGCGGCTGGACACCATTTTGATCTTCAAACCATATCACTCCCATAAAGCAAAAACTATATTAATATCATTATACTATATAATTCGCGATTTGGCTATAGGAAATTTTAAAAATTCACAAAAAGTTTATGGGATTTTATTAATAAAATATCTTTTGGGGGATTTTATGTATATTCCTTTTTAAATCAGTCAACAATACAGCTATCAAGGTTTTGAAAGGAATGACAAAT
>CAJONM010000149.1 GCA_905235885.1 uncultured Clostridia bacterium | reverse complement strand
GACCACTTCACCTACCTGCTTACCGGGCGCCGGTATGAGCCTTACCGCCGTCGTCTTTTGATTTATCATTCCTATTGCCGCCTCATCGGCTATTATTGCCGATATTGTATCTGCCGTCGTATCGCCCGGTATCACTATCATATCAAGTCCGACGGAGCATACGCAGGTCATGGCCTCAAGCTTTTCTATCGTCAATGCTCCGCAAATCGCGGCGGAGATCATTCCGGCGTCCTCGCTTACCGGTATAAACGCACCCGAAAGGCCGCCGACATATCCCGACGCCATTACTCCGCCTTTTTTTACAGCATCGTTAAGCAGCGCGAGCGCGGCTGTCGTCCCATGCGTGCCGCATTTCTCAAGTCCCATTTCTTCCAATATATATGCAACGCTGTCGCCCACTGCCGGTGTCGGGGCAAGCGACAGATCAACTATCCCGAACGGCACTCCGAGCCGCTTTGACGCTTCCTGCGCCACAAGCTGTCCCATTCTCGTTATCTTAAACGCCGTTTTCTTGATCGTTTCGGCAACAACGCCGAAATCCGCGTCCTTGACCTTTTCCAACGCGCTTTTTACAACGCCTGGTCCCGAAACGCCTACATTTATGACGCATTCGCCTTCGCCCTCGCCCATAAACGCGCCTGCCATAAACGGATTATCCTCTACGGCGTTGCAGAACACAACGAGCTTGGCGCAGGCAAATCCCTGCTTATCGCTTGTAAGCTCCGCCGCCGTCTTTATTACATTGCCCATTTCTCTTACCGCATCCATATTGATACCGGCGCGGGTCGAGCCTATGTTGACGCTTGAGCATACCAGATCCGTTTGAGCCAGCGCCTGCGGTATCGACTGTATCAGAACTCGCTCGCCCTCTGTATATCCCTTATGTACAAGTGCGCTGTAGCCGCCTATAAAATCAACTCCGACCGCCTTTGCCGCCGCATCGAGAGTTTTCGCCAAGCGAACGCATTTTTCCACCGTCGGCTGATCGAGCGCGTCAACGAGCGTTGCGACGGGCGTTACGGAAACACGCTTGTTTATTATCGGTATACCGAACTGCCGTTCTATATCCTTACCCGTTTTTACAAGGTCGCGCGCATATTTTGTGATCTTGTCATAGACCTTGCCGCAAACGGTGTCTATATCCGCGCCGGCGCATGATTTGAGCGATATTCCCATCGTTATCGTACGAATGTCAAGATGCTCCTGCTCGATCATATTTATCGTTTCTATGATTTCAAAAGGATTTATCATGATCGACGCTCCTTATATGCGATGCATTGACGAGAATATCTCCTCGCGCTGAATATGTACGGAAAGCCCCATTTCGCGTTCCGCCTCGCTGAGCCTGTCATCTATCGTCTTGATCGAGACCTCATCGCTGTCAAACTCGACCATCATTATCATCGTAAACATATCCTGCATTATCGTCTGTGAAATATCGACGATATTTACGCCGCTCTCATACAAGACATTGCTGATTTTTGCGATAATTCCTTTTTTGTCTTTTCCTACCACCGTAACTATTGCTTTCATAACTCCGGTATCAGCTCCTTTTTACATCCTTTGGCGGAGTGCCTCGTACATCAGCACCGCTGCCGCAACGGAAGCATTGAGCGAATTTATATCGCCGCGCATCGGAACGGACGCGATAAAATCGCACTTTTCGCGCACAAGACGGCTTATGCCGCTGCCCTCGCTGCCTACGACAATGCCTATCGCGCCTTTAAAATCAATATCGTACATACTCTGCCCGTCCATATCGGCGGCGGTGATCCATAAGCCGCGCTTTTGAAGCTCGGTTATGGCAGCTGCGATATTGGTGACCTTCGCAACCGGCGTATATTCCGCCGCGCCTGCCGATGTTTTCATCACGACTGCATTAACGCCGGCACTGCCGCGCTTTGGTATTATTACGCCGTCCGCGCCAACGCAGTTGGCTGTACGGATTATCGCGCCTAAATTGTGCGGATCGGTTATCCCGTCGCAAATTACTATATACGGGCTTTTGCCCTTGCTCTCAGCGTTTTTGACAATATCCTCCACAGTTGCGTATTCATACTCGGATACGAGAGCAACAACGCCCTGATGATTGCCGCCTTCGGCAAGCTTGTCAAGCTTTGCGGTGTCGGTCTGCTGCACGATTATTCTCTTTTTTTTCGCCATATCTATTATAGGCACGAGCGAGCTTGTATACGCGCCGCTCTTAATGAGCAGCTTCTCTATGCCCCTATCCGATTTCAAGGCTTCGGCTACGGGGCCTCGCCCGAAAATTATATCTTCCATTTATTTCGATAAGAATTTATCGTGTATCGCGCTGACGGCGCGCTCAGCATCCTTCTGATCGACAAGCACCGAGATCTTTATCTCGGATGTGGCGATCATCTTGATGTTTATATGCGCGTCATAAAGAGCCTCGAACATTCCTGCCGCAACACCTGAATTGTTGACCATGCCGGCTCCGACTATAGATACCTTTGAAACATCCTTTTCTGATGTTATTTTCTCAGCATTTATAACGGAATTATGCTCCTCTAAAAGCTTGAGCGCAATATCAAGCTGGCTTTCGGCAACGGTGAAGCTTATATCCTTCGTCTTTCCATTGCCTATCGACTGGATTATGAGGTCAACGCTGATACCCGATTTTGCTATCATATCGAATACCTGAAACGCCTTTCCCGGAGTATTTTCAACGCCGCACAGCGATATTCTCGCGCAGTCGTTGTCCCTTGTCACACCTCTTACGAGCATTTTTTCCACCTTTGAAACCTCCTTAACATATGTACCCTCGTTCGTATTCAGACTTGAGCGTACCGATAACTTAACACTGTATTTCTTTGCCATTTCAACGCTTCTGTTATGAAGCACATTCGCGCCCAAGGATGCAAGCTCAAGCATTTCTTCATATGAAATATCATCAAGCTTATACGCGTTTTTGCATATTCTCGGATCAGCCGTATACACGCCGTCGACATCTGTATATATCTCGCATACATCCGCGTGAAGGGCTGCTGCAATCGCAACGGCGGATGTGTCGCTGCCGCCTCTGCCCAGAGTCGTTATATCATCATACCTGTTGATACCCTGGAAGCCTGCGACTACTACTATCCTGCGCCTGTCTATCTCCATGTTGATGCGCTCTGTATCTATCGTTTTGATCCGCGCATTGGAATACTTTGAATCCGTCCTGAACCCTGCCTGCCATCCTGTCAGAGATATTACCGGACAGCCCAGCCGCTCTATCGCCATGGCGAGAAGTGAGATAGATATTTGCTCGCCGGTGGCAAGAAGCATATCCATCTCGCGCTTTGACGCACGCGGATTTATCTCTGCCGCCTTTTCTATCAGGTCGTCTGTCGTATCGCCCTGTGCGGAAACGACAACGATAACATTATTTCCTGCCTTGTATGCTTCCGTCACACGCCTTGCGACATTCATTACTCTTTCGGCATCTCTGACGGATGTACCGCCGTATTTCTGAACTATAAGTGCCATTTTATATACTACATCTCCTTTAATCCAAAACTCTTATCGCTGTCTTGATCCCGACTGCTATGCCGTCAAGCTCGGAAGCGGTCATCGGCGCGGTTATAAACGCCTTCTCGCTCTCGGCTGCGGACGGCACCGCCTCAACCTCACCAAACGCGCCCGTATCGGCTGATATATCCGCTCTTACAAAATATCTGAACTTCTTTTCATCCGCCTTAGCTACTATGTCTTTGTCCGCCTTCTCCCAGCCGATATAGCGGCGGCGAGTCCTGTGTATCGCCGCGTCCACCATATCCGCAACAACGGCGGATGCAGTAGGCATCTTGCCGGCACCGGCGCCGTAGAACAGCACATCTCCCACCGCGTCGCCGGTGATCAAAATACCGTTATATACATCGTCTATGCCCGAAAGCATACTGCTCTTTTTTATCATCATCGGCGCAACATGAGCATATACCTTGCCGTTATCGAGAAATTCGGCATAGCCTATAAGCTTTATTACCGCGCCTGCGGCTGATGCCGCGCGGACATCGTCAAGAGTTATATTCGTTATGCCCTCTGTGCCTATCTTATTGTAATCGACCTCAACACCTGCCGCAAGAGACGACAAAATCGCGATTTTCCTGCATGCGTCATGCCCCTCTATATCCGCCGCCGGATTGCGCTCGGCATAGCCGTTTGCCTGTGCGCTTGAAAGAGCCGTTTCAAAGCTCTTGTTGTTCGTTATCATCTGATACAAAATATAGTTGGTCGTTCCGTTCAATATTCCGGCAATGCGCTTTATATTATTTGCCGACAGGCATCTGCTCAGAGGCCGTATCACCGGTATTCCGCCGCCTACGCTTGCCTCAAAGAGGTAGTTGACATTTTTCTCCTTTGCTATCGCCATAAGCTCGGAGCCATATGTGGCAACAAGCTCCTTGTTTGATGTAACAACGCTTTTGCCTGCCTCCAGCAGCTCGCGCGTAAATTCATACGCCGGATGAAGTCCGCCCATGACCTCCGCCACGACCGATACCTCGTCATCATTTATAATATCCTTAACATCCTTGGTAAATAACTGCTTTTCGGGGTGATCGTCAAAATCACGAATATCGAGTATATATTTTATTTCAAGCTCCTCGCCCGCGCTCTTGCGCAGCTTGTCGCTGTTCATTTTTATAATGTCATACACGCCGCTGCCGACGGTCCCGTATCCCATGATCGCAACCTTTGCCATTATATTTCCTCCGCTCTGTTTCGTAATAACTCCCGTAGAAGTCTACTATTTTTGGATTATACCATAATTATGCGGTTCTGTCAATCAAATTTTCCCGTATAAACCAAAAAAGGGGGCTGCCGCAAAACAACAGCCCTCAAATAATTATTCACTGTATAGGTCGTCTACATTTCCTCCGAAATACCTGTACGCCTCCTGCATCTGAAAATCGACCGTCGTTTCCAGAGACTCAAATACCTTCTTGATCTTTATCTGCGTCGCTATGTCGAGCGTGCCGTTATCGACAAGCCCGTTATCGGTCTGGAACGCCTTTATCGCGTCTCTGAGATCGGTATTAAACACATCGTTGCCTAAATTTCCGATGAAGTACCCCATTATCGTAAGCCGTTCCTTTGCCGCGGTCACATTCGTGCCGCTTCCGCCGACGGATACGCGGTTTAAGAAATCAAACTTCGTATATCCGCTTGTGTCGATCTTCTTGGAATAGTTGGATACTTCCTTGTCCGGAGTAAGTCCGACATGGTCTATCTCGTTTCCGTTCCTTGTAAGATACTGCCCTATCGTCAGCTTGAATACCATGCCGTTCCTGAGCGAAAATACGCTCTGTATAACAGCCTTTCCGAATGTCTGCTCACCCATAAGGATGCCCACGCCCGAATCCTGTATCGCACTGGCGAGTATCTCCGCAGATGAGGCGGTATTCCCGTTTACAAGCACCAGTATGTCAAACGGCGCGTCCTTCAGCTCGGAATAGTATGTATAGTTCATTGTCGAGTCGCGATACGCCACATCCACGACCTTACCTGCCGGAACTATCTCCTGTGCGATCGCGGTCGCGGCGGATAAATAACCGCCGGGATTGTTCCTGAGGTCAAGTATCAGCTTCTTTACTCCGCTGTCCCGGAGCGATTTCATGGTTTCGGTAAATTCATCGGCGGTGCCGCTTGAGAACGACACTATCTTTATATAGCCTATATTGCCCTCAAAGATGCCTCCGCTTACGGTCGCATTGTTTACCGCTGTTCTTATGCCGGTGATCTCCACCTCCTGCCCGTCACGCAGGACGGTAACGAGAACGGTTGTCCCCAGCTCACCGACAACGAGATTTCTTACTTCCGTAATGCTGCTTCCGACTACATTTATGCCGTCGACCTTTACGAATTTGTCATCCGCCTTAAATCCGCTTATCTCGGCTAAGCTGTTCTCCTCGACAAACCCGTCTATAGCCACATACTCGCCGTCCTGTCTGAGCATAACGCCCAGTCCGTAGAAAGTCTTGTTGAGCTGATTGTTGTATTCAATGTATTCGCTGCGCGTATAGAAGTCGGAATAATCGTCAAGCGATTGCAGTGCCGCCTTCATAAGAGGTACCAGAGCTTCGTCATCATACTCCTCCAGATATGACGAAAGCCCCAGCTTCATAATATCCTCGGCGGTATATGAATCGTCTATGTATCGCTCCGCGACATATCCGGCGATCTTCTCGTATGCCTGATATACATCGCCGGTCTCTATAACCTTTTCCTCCGGCTCGGGAGTTGGCGTTGCTTTGGCAGCGATCGCCCCGGCTTGCGCGTCGGTTATAATATCATCGTCTGCCAGCGCCCGTACATTTATCGCCGTTATCGCAGCCGCCGATACAGCTACGGCTGCCGCGAAAGAAATCAGTCTTTTCAAATCGCATTACCCCTTTATCTCAATTACCATGTTATTTCTTATTTTATCTATGCCTGTGTCGAGTATGTACACAAGCCGTATAGCATAATCGCTTATATTCATCGACTCGGTAAATATGCTCATTTTCATTTCACCGTATGGCGTTTTGTATGAAAAATCCGTCCATTTGCCGAGCTCATAGCACATTTGCGATCCCGTGTCGCCGCCGCGCCGTACCATTACGCGCTCCGGCTCCGCCTTTATCATAACCTTTGCTTCATCCGTTTCGTACTTTATATATCTCGCGTCGCGGCTTTTGCGATATGTGCCTTTGCCGCGCTCGGTTATCGTGTCGGTCATATCACCGCTCGATTGGATATTTGTTACGGTAACGATACAATCCTCAGTATTTTTCAATGTCAATCCTACTCACCTGTCCGTCTATTTCCTTCTCCAGAAATATGCCGCCAAGCTCTTCAAACTGCTCAACGCTGTCGCTCACATAGTATCTGTACTGCTCCTTGTCGCGCTCAGGGCTGTGCCGCTTACTCTCATCAAGCTTTTTCTTTAAAAACCGCGAGACCTCTCTGCCCGGACTTATAAGCGTTACATCATTTCCCATATACCGCGCTATGGCTTTTTGCAGAAGCGGATAATGCGTGCAGCCGAGTATGAGCGTATCAACTCCTGCCGAGCGTATTCCGCTGAGATATTCCTCTACGACAAGCTCGGTAAGTTGCGTATCGAAATGTCCGTTCTCCACGAGCGGAACGAACAACGGGCAAGCCGATTCAAATGTAGCCGTTCCGGGACGGTGTGCTTTTATGTACTCTGTATATGCGCCGCTCTTTATCGTTGCGGATGTGCCGATTATGCCGATCCTGCCATTTTTCGTTGCGCGTACTGCCGCATAGCCTGCCGCGTCCACAACGCCGTATATCGGTACGCTGAACTCGTCCTTTATATGCGGCAGAGCCGCCGATGATGCCGTTCCGCACGCAATAACTATCATCTTTACATCGTGGCTAAGCAGAAACCGTATGTCGCTGTATGTATATTTTAAGATCGTTTCCTTTGAGCGAGTTCCGTACGGGACACGACCCGTATCTCCGAAATACACAATGCTCTCGTTCGGGAATAGATCCATTATCTCCTTTGCCGCCGTAAGACCGCCAAGCCCCGAATCAAACACGCCGATACTTCTGTTATCCATTATTTCACTCTCTTTTCGGCAAGCTCTATCAGATTGTCGAGAAGCTCACCATATCCCATGCCGACAGCATTCCACAGCTTCGGATACATACTTATGTTAGTAAAGCCGGGAAGCGTGTTTACCTCGTTAAGTATAACCGCGCCGTCGCCTTTCCTTACAAAGAAATCCACCCTTGCCAAGCCCTGACCGTCCATGGCGCGGAATGCGGTCACCGAATACCGGCGTATCTTTTCCGCCGTTTCGTCCGGTATCTGGGCAGGTATTATAAGCTCTGTTGAATTATCGTTATATTTCGCGTCAAAGTCATAGTACTGCGCCTTTGGCCGTATCTCGCCTACTGCCGCCGCCTTCGGCTCGAAATTGCCCAGAACGGCGCATTCGACCTCCTGCCCGTCTATATGCTCCTCAACGAGTATGCGGCGGTCATATTTTGCCGCGTTCTCAAGCGCATCCATAAGCTCAAGGCGGTCATGCGCCTTGCCTATTCCTACGGACGAGCCCAGACGAGCCGGCTTTACAAAGCACGGATACCCTATCTTTTGCTCTATTTCATCGGCGCGCAATGAGAAATCGTCAAAAGACTCTATCGTTATCCACGCCGCCTGCGGTATGCCTGCGGCGTGGAATATGATCTTTGAAAATGTCTTATCCATACCGTTGGCAGATGAAAGCACGCCCATACCGACATACGGGATATGCGAAAGCTCAAACAAGCCCTGGATCGTTCCGTCCTCGCCGTATTCGCCGTGAAGCACGGGGAATATAACATCGATATGTATAAGCTCTGTCTTGTCACCCAGCACCACAATGCCGCGCAAGGAGCTGTCGGGTGAAATGAACGCCGTTTTTATGTTCTCCGTATCCTTCTCCCATGCTCCCGACTCTATAAGCTGCCAATCGCCGGTATATAAAAACCATTTTCCGTCGGATGAAATGCCGATCGTGTATATATTATAGCGGTCCTTGTCGAGATTATTAAGGATCGACATAACCGATTTTTGCGATATATCATGCTCCGGCGACTCTCCGCCGAATATCACGCATACATTTTTCTTCACGAGCTGATACCGTCCCCTTTATATTCAATCGAATTTTCACAATTTATATGATACTACATTTTGTCCCCAATTGCAAGCGACAGAGGCAAATTTCATAAAATTTCTATAATTTATGTTTCATTTCTGAGCTTTTTCAGTATATTTTGAAAATACTGCGGAAGCTCACAGGTAAATTCCATCATCTTGCCCGTTACGGGATGCTCAAAGCCTATCGTTTGAGCATGGAGAAGCTGTCCGTTCGTTTTTATGCGCTCCTTTTTTATCCCGTATACCCGATCGCCTACGATGCTGTGCCCGATAGACGCCATATGCACTCTTATCTGATGCGTTCTGCCTGTTTCAAGCACACACTCGACGAGCGTGTAGCTGCCGAATCTTTCCAAGACGCTGTAATGCGTTACCGCCTCTCTGCCGCCCTGTATGATCGCCATTTTCTTTCTGTCGCGCGGATGCCTGCCTATCGGTTTATCTATCGTGCCGCTGTCCTCTTTTATGTTGCCGTTTACTATCGAAACATACCGACGGTGCGCCTTATGCTCCTTGAGCTGCGCGGCAAGGCTCTCATGCGCCGCGTTCGTTTTCGCCACAACGAGCAGTCCGGATGTGTCCTTATCTATCCTATGCACGATCCCCGGCCGTATAACACCGTTTATTCCGCTCAGGCTGCAATGATACAAAAGTCCGTTTACAAGCGTTCCGTCGTAATTGCCCGGTGCCGGATGCACGACCATGCCCTGAGGCTTATTTACGACTATGACGCTTTCATCCTCATAGACTATATCTATCGGTATATCCTGCGGTACCGCCTCCGGAACGATCGGCTCCGGTACGGATATAACGATGATGTCGCCGTCTTTTATTTTAGTTTTTTTATCCGCCGCCGCGCCGTTTACGGTTATCATTCCGTCATCGGCAAGACTTGCCGCAAAGCTCCTTGATATATCGCTGTTATCGGCAATATATTTATCAAGCCTGCCGCCGTCGCCTGCGGCATTAAGAATTATTTCTTCCATTATCCGTCCCCTTGTCAAAAAAGAGAAAATATAAAACCGCCGCCACAACGCCTGCGACTATTGCCGTATCGGCTATATTAAACACCGGAAACTCGAACCATTTGACGGATATAAAATCGACAACAAAGCCGTATGCGATCCGATCCACCGCATTGCCCAAAGCTCCCGGAAAAAGCAGCGCGAGCGCAAGCGCAAGCAAGGGATGCTTATCCTTTTTCCTGAACCAGTATATCGCCACCGCAATGCAGAATGCGATCGAAACGATCCCCAATACGGCGGTGTTTCCGCTCAGTATCGAAAACGCCGCGCCTGTGTTCCTTACATATATAAAATCCGCGACAAACGGTATCTCTCCGAACACATCACCTGTCTCAAAGCTCGAAAGAATATATCTTTTGACCGCAAGATCCGATATGAAAACCGCCGCCGCGATCAGATAAAACGGCACATATTTATACTTTTTCATCGCACCCTCCTATAGCTGGCTGTTTCTCAGATAGTTCATATCTGCTTTTATAAACTTTCAAAAATTGATATACTCTATCGCGTCATATATCTCATCTTTTGTCACATCGCGCACGGAAACGACCTCGCCTATGCGCATTGGCAGAACAAATTTGAGCTTTCCGTCCGCTTTTTTCTTATCATGCTGCATATATTCGTATACCACATCGGCAGACGGCAGTGAAATTTTCAAACGGAAGCCGTACAGAGCAAGCACATTCTCGATATCGGTCGCCTCGTCCGCGCCGATAAGTCCGCGATTTACGGAAATATGCGCCGCGGCAGCCATGCCTAAGCCTACGCATTCGCCGTGCGTCAGCCTGAAGTTGAGTGCGGACTCCACCGCATGACCTATCGTATGCCCGAAATTCAGTATCTCGCGCAATCCGCTTTCTCGCTCATCACTGATTACGACTTTCGCCTTTATGGCGCAATTCTGCTTTGCCATTTTTATAAGCGTGGCTGTATCCAACGACCTTATAAGCTGCGAATTGCCCTTTATAAATTTATAGAACTCCGCGTCGCGGATTATTCCATGTTTTATCACCTCACCCATTCCCGATACGAACTGTATATCGGGAATGGTCTTGAGCGTGCTTACATTTATATATACAAGACGCGGCTGATGAAACGCACCGAGTATGTTTTTGCCGTCCATAAAATCGACGCCCGTTTTTCCACCTACGGAGCTGTCGGACTGTGCAAGGAGCGTTGTGGGTATCTGGATAAAATCAATTCCACGCATATATATTGACGCGGCAAAGCCTGTCATGTCCCCGACAACGCCGCCGCCCAGAGCTATCATCATGCTCTTTCTGTCCAGCCCATGCTCTATTGACGCGCGGCATATTCCGAGTATCGCGTCCATATTTTTATTTTCCTCGCCTGCCGCCACCGCGTATACGGCGGCATCATAGCCGGCGGCGTTTAAAGCGTCCTTTACCTCATCGGCATATAACGGTGCGACATTGGTATCGGTCACAATAAGGAGCTTTTTCGGAGCGGCTATCCCCTTCATGCAGTCGGCAAGACCGCCAAAACTGTCAGTGAAGAAAATATTATACGATCTCTCTCCCAGATCAACATACAGCTTGTCCATTTTAGATTACCTTTCTTGTTCTATTCCAGCGGCAGCGACGGGATCGCGTTCAGCCGCATATCCGCTCTCGTTCCCGAAATGTATTCATAGTATCCTGCCGCCGCTATCATTGCCGCGTTGTCCGTACACAGAACGGGCGGCGGAAAAAGTACCGATACTCCCTCGATATCTGCCTTGCTTTTCATCTTCTCGCGCAGCGCGGTGTTTGAAGCAACGCCGCCGGCAAGCACGATCTTGTCCGCGCCCTTTATTTTTGCCGCCTCTATAGTATGCTCGCAAAGCGCGTCCGTTACCGCATTCTGAAATGACGCGGCAATGTCCGCCTTGCTGTAGCTCTCGCCCTTCTGCTCAAGGTTGTGGATATGATTTATCACCGCCGTTTTAACGCCGCTGAACGAAAAATCAAGCGAACCGTTCGCCATCCTTACGCGCGGAAAGTCTATCGCATACGGATCGCCCTCACGCGCAAGCGCGTCTATTTTCGGGCCGCCGGGATAACCCAGTCCCAGAACACGCGCTATTTTATCAAACGCTTCTCCTGCCGCGTCGTCGCGCGTTACGCCCATTATGTCATATTCGATATGGTCTTTGGCGTATACTATATGGCTGTGTCCGCCCGATGCGACAAGGCATACGAACGGCGGCTCCAGCTCCTTATGCGCTATGTAGTTCGCGCAGATATGCCCTTTTATATGATGCACATTCACAAGCGGCTTTTCGAGCGCATAAGCGAGCGCCTTTGCCGTCGATACCCCAACGAGCAATGCGCCGACAAGCCCGGGACCGTATGTCACCGCAATAGCCGTTATGTCGCCCATAGTCACGCCTGCCGCATCGAGTGCCTCGTCGATCACCGCGTTTATCGCTCCTATATGATAGCGCGAGGCGATCTCCGGCACCACTCCGCCGTATTTTTTGTGTATCTCGATCTGTGAATTTATGACATTTGACAGCATCTCTCTGCCGTTTCTTACCACAGCCGCAGCCGTTTCATCACATGAGCTTTCTATGCCTAAAATAAGTATGTCATCCATATCAGTGACCGCTATCTCCTTTCCGTCGGTACGGGTTTGAATAATTTTTCCATTACAAGTCCGTCCTCGCCGTCGTAATATCCCTTGCGAACGGCCGTTTCTTTAAATCCGAATTTATCATACAGCCGCCGCGCATATGTGTTGCTTCGGCGTACCTCAAG
>CAJONM010000148.1 GCA_905235885.1 uncultured Clostridia bacterium | reverse complement strand
TTGCCAAACAGGGCAAAAAAATGACCGTAAGGGTCAACGGGCGGCATGCGGTGCGATCATGCGGCGGCGAATATATAACGCTTGCCGATATTGGTGCAAGTGATATTATCGAGATTGATATTCCCATGGGCGTTAGCATATACCGGTCGCGCGACAATGATAAGGTTGCGTATGAATACGGTCCACTGGTGCTTGCGGCTAAGCTTGGCGGCACTGTAAGACCGTATTATGAATACATCTGGGAGGAAAGGAACACCGCTTGCCGACAAGTGGCTTATCCGATTTTAAGGACCTCCGACGGAAAGGGCAGTGCGACAAACGATGATATAACAAGTTATATCACTAAAACAGGGAATGACGGAACGGTGAAATTTATCCTTGCGGCTGATAAAAACTCAACAGGCAGAGCTGTGGAGCTGCTCCCGTTTACGGATATTTCACACAGTTACCACAATATATATTTTGATATTGATACTGAAATAGACCAATACGCGATAAATCTGAGCAATGCTGAGATTGACTATGTTGACCCCGACGGGCAGCAATCGGAGCTTGGTCACGGAATGATACAAAGTGCGGATGCGGCAACGGATTTTCGCAATAAGTCGGTGCAGGGGACGGACGATAACGGAATGTATCGCTACGCATATGGTAAGGACGGATTTTTTAAGTATAATATGCTCGTTGACAAAAAGTCCGATAAAAACTGTCTGATAATAAGATACTATGAAAAAGACAATAGTGTGGAAATAAACGGAAAGAAGTATAATGTCAAATTCAAGATCCTTGCTGACGGGACAGAGCTGAAAACAGACGGAAATGACTGTCTTACCGTACAAAACGGCGGCGGAGAATTTGTCGATAGGATAATTGAAATACCGCCTTCCATCGTAGAGAAAAGCGGCCGAACCGACATATCCACAGGCTATAATGTAATCGAGATCAAGCTTGTATCGTATGATGATGACAGCTGCACCGTCCCATACAGAAGAATGTATACGGTGCAAGGAGAAATATAAACAGCTACAATTAAGGTGCTTAGGAGATAAAGAATATGATCAAAAGGAACGGAAAGACTACCCATCTTATGGGTAAGAGCATAAGCTATATAATGCATGAGAGTGAGACGGGAGAGCTTTTGCATTTCTATTTCGGCAAGCGGCTCGGCGACCGCGACTATTCCCTTATGACCGAGGACTGGCATGAGGAATGGGTATCGGGCGTAAATGAGTTTTCGCTGGAGGCATATCCTCAGGAATATCCGGCTTACGGCTATACGGATATGCGTAATCCGGCATATCAGATCGTGAACAGATACGGCAATATGATATCAAGAATGCGCGTGAGGGAATACAATATACATAAAGACTGCGCGGTGCAGACAGAGGGTATGCCATGTCTTTTTAAAGGCGATAAAAATGCCGATACTCTTGAGATAGTTATGTATGACGAAGCGATCGATATAGAGATACGGCTATACTATGTAGTTTTTGATGAATATGATATAATCGCGCGTCATGCGGTCATCTCAAACCGTTCGCAGGATGCGGCAAAAGTAATGAGTGCATATTCTGCTGATTTGGAGCTGCCGCGCGGTGATTATGATATGGTATATTTCACCGGCGCGTGGGGACGCGAGATGGATATGAAGCGGACAAGGCTTGAGCCGGGTATGAAATTCGAGGCGGAGAATGCGCGAGGCATAAGCGGACATCAGATCAATCCTTTTGTTATGATAGCGTCACCGAACGCATGCGAAGATACAGGTGAGGTGTATGGATTATCGATTATATACAGCGGCAATCATTCGACTGTAGCAAAGGTAGATCAGATAGGGCTTTTGCGCGTTCAGCAGGGAATAAATCCGATGCAGTTCGCATGGACGCTTATGTCCGGAGAAAGTTTTACAACGCCGCAGTCGGTAATGTGCTATTCACTAGAGGGATTTGGCGGCATATCGCGCGAATATCACAAGCTTTATATAAATAACCTTATGCGCAGCAAATGGACGCACAAGGAACGACCGATCCTTATAAACAACTGGGAAGGGACATATTTTGATTTCGATGAAGAAAAGCTGGTAAATATGGCGATAAAAGCAAAGGAGGCAGGAGTTGAGCTGTTCGTGCTTGATGACGGATGGTTCGGTAAGCGTGATCTGGATAACAGCAGTCTCGGTGACTGGATACCCGACACGCGCAAGCTGCCCAACGGCATAAAAGGTCTTGCGGAAAAGATAAACGCGCTCGGTATGAAGTTCGGACTGTGGTTTGAGCCGGAGATGGTAAACCGTGATTCCG
>CAJONM010000147.1 GCA_905235885.1 uncultured Clostridia bacterium | reverse complement strand
TCAGATAATAATAATATTCCTTGGCGTGAAATTAAAGCAATGAGAAATATAGCAGCTCATAATTATGGAGAAATCGACACAGATATTTTATGGGAAACTGCAATTTACGATATACCTGAGTTAAAAAAGTTTTGTAGTGAAAAGCTTAGCTGATATTAATACTCCGGTCAGCCTGCCGGAATAATGCCTAATTGGTTAGGGGCGGACGGGAAACCCGGCAAGTACGCCTCAGCTCCACCAAAATGTTTCGGAGCAAGCCTTAGCAGTTTGCTTTGATTTCCGTAAAATTCAATACATAGGGAGGCATAGCTCAGCCGGTTAGAGTGCTTGCTTGACATGCAAGAGGTCGGTGGTTCGAACCCACCTGTCTCCACCAGAAAGGCGCGTCGCTATGTTTACATAAGTTGACACGCCTTTTCTAAGATCACTTTTTCATTGTTATAATTCGGTGTACGGCGGTATCTATCATATCTGTGGGGATTGTTCCGTCCTCGACGGCGGCAAGGATCTCGTTATATGCCGCCTGAAAATCGGAGACGATAAGCATATCATTTCCTGCAAGCACCGCCCTTGCGTAGGCGTTATCGTAGCCTTCCATTGCTCCCATAGACATATCATCGGTGATGATGATACCGTTAAAGCCAAGCTCATCGCGCAGGATATTATGTATCTCCGGCGAAATGGAAGCCGGCTCCGTATCGTCTACAGCCGTTATTATATTATGCGATACAAGCACCGCGGTGCAGCCGGCGGCTATGCCTGATGAAAACGGCAGGAAATCGTTTGCCCGAAACCGATCGAGCGAGCGATCGTCAACGGCGATCCCCGTATGCGTATCTACATTTCCGCCATATCCGGGGAAATGCTTCAGACAAGCGGCAATGCCATGCTTTTGTGATGTCTGCACAACTGCCGATACATATTCCGCCGTTGTCGCGGCGTCTGCGCCGAGAGAGCGCTCATACATAAAATCGTTCGGATCCTGCGAAATATCGGCAACGGGCGCGAGATTCATATTTATGCCCAGCGATCTTAAAAGCTGTGATTTTTCCTTTGTATTGTCTATGATCGCCGATATGCCGCCCATAGTATAGTAATAGCGCGGACTTTCGTATTTTTTCGGCACAAGTGCGCTGTGCGAGCTTACCCGAACGACTGTTCCGCCCTCTTCATCTACGGCAATATAAGGCTTTATGACAGCCCCTTCTGTAAATCCGTTTATCTTTTCCTTGACCTCAGAGGCGGAAAGGTCATCGAAATCTACCGAAAAAAGAAGTATGCCGCCCGGATGCTTATCCAATATCGGATCCATATCCGCGCCGCAGCAGCAAGCGATGAGCATTTGTGCGACCTTGTCCTCGATCGTCATTGTATCTGCCGAGACTGGCGTTTCCGTCTCCTGTGGAATGATATTTTGTAATTTTTCCGTACGCGTGCAGCCGCAAAGGAGAAGCAGCGCACATATAACGGTCAACAGTCTTTTTTTCACAGTTCTCACCTCTTTACATCATGATCATTATAACGAGCGGCACAGTAACCAGGGAAAACAGCGTTGAAATAAAGATCCCTTTCGCCGCAAGCTGAGTATCGCCGCCGTAGCTTGTAGCAAAAAGCGCCGAGCTGTTTGCCACAGGCATGGCGATCATTATGTATGCGACCTGAAGCAGCAGCGGATTTTTTATAACAAGCACAAGCGGAAACCACAGCGCGAGCGGTATGAGGAGCTGCTTTATTATAGTCCATGGATAGAGCCGCCACTCGTCAAAAATGCTTTTTATATCCATGGTGGCAAGCGAGCAGCCTATGAGCAGCATTGCCGAGGGCGATGTTATTAAGCCGACAGAGTCAATGGTCTCGTTTATGATCGCCGGGAAATGCAGGTCGAGAAAATATATAACTATAGCCAAAACTGCCCCGATAATGCCGGGAGAAAGCAGCAGATGAGGATCAAATCTGACCTCATTGTCGTTGCCGCGGTTTATTATGATTATACCGAGCGAGAATATGGATAAATTAAATATAAGATTAAATATCGCCGCGTAGAAAAGCCCTACCGAACCGCAAAGCGGAGCGATCACTGGAAATCCCATAAAGCCGATATTTGAATATGTATTCATAAATGTATAAAGCCCGATCTGTTCCTTTTTGACGAACAACAGCCTCGCGAGGAGGTATCCGATGATGGGGAGTATTACAAACATCAGCGCGATCGCGACGGCGAATGCCGTCATCACATCACCGAATGATTGGCGCTCTTCTAAATTCAGAACAGATGATAATATCATCGCCGGCATAGTTACCTTCAGCATCAGCTCAGTAAAAACCTTTACGAATTCATCATTTACCAGCTTTGATCTGTAGATGAAATAGCCTATAAAAATAATAATAAAAAGCTTTCCCATCTGCGTGATCAGTATTTGTATATTCATTATGAAAGTCACCTCGCATATATATTACCATAAATATCAAAAAAAAACAAGGGTCGACACACCCTTGTTCAATATTTTTTCATCTCCTGCGCCATTTCGGCTATCCGAGCGCCGTATTCGGGATCGACAGACCATTTGCCTGTAAGCTCCTCGATATAGTTTATCGTGCCTGCCCATGGCATACGCATAATGGTATAGTATCTGCCGTGCGGCTCGCCGACAGGCTCCGCGCCGATATATGCGCACATATGGTTAAAATGTGCGCGTACTCCGTCTTGGGCGGTGGGGAAGCTTTCATGCGCGTCAATGGTGGAATCGTTTATGTCATATTTTTTTATTCCGGCAAAATTGTTCATATCTGCCGTAGCATGTCTGCCGAACCTGCCGAAGCCCGTTTCGCGTGCCGCCTGCGCGTACATGAGGTCCGCGCGGATGCCAAGCTCCTCGCCGTATTGCCAATAGTATTTGGCGATATCGATAAACTGCTCCGTTGCTCCATTTGACCGCGCCCACATAACCGCCGCATCCATCGTCGATTCGGACGCGCCCCGTATCGGTGTGCCGAGGGGGCTTTCGCTTGTTTCCGTACCGGGTCGGGGACAGATCTCATAAACGGGCGCGCACGCGATCGTATCAAGCGCAAGTATTGAAACCGCCAGGAGCATTGCAAATATTTTTTTCATCATCAGCCAAGCCTTTCATATATCATACGATCTTGTGATCTGTACAATATATGAACGCATATGGCTGTGAAATTACTATTTTTTCG